>JADGPC010000445.1 GCA_017882645.1 Streptosporangiales bacterium
CCAGCGGGTCCTGGACGACGCTGCGGTTAGCAGCCCCGAGGCAGCCCGGGCACAGAGTCGAATGGAGCAGCGCCGACATGACGAGTTCGCCAACGCATGCCGTCTCATCCTCGGGGGTCGCGTCCCATCCAACGCACTCGTGGATGAAGTCTGGGCCCTCGGCTCGCGCGCGATGTGGTTCAAGCTCGCCGAGTGCGGATGGTCACCGGACGATTGGGAAGCATGGTTCGTTCGCGTAGTGCTCGACGCCAGCCACACGCACGGCGCCAAGGGTTGACATGGTGCCGACAGTCGCGAACCGTTGGGGACGTTCTGGTCTCCATGGGATACCTGGTCCGCCGCGAGGATCCCACCGACAGGAGAGCCAGGCGCATCTATCTCACTCAGAAGGGCCGCGAGACAGCGCAGGCCAGCCGCGTCGCGCTGTTTGAGGTCGAACGGCGGATCAGCGAGATCCTAGGTATGAGCAAGTATCGGGAATTGCAGCGCAATCTGGCCGTAATCTCCGAAATGGGCCTATAGGCTGCCCGCCAGAGGAATACCAAGCCAGAACCAGACCGCCGGCGGACAGCCAACTCGCGATGAGCCGGCCCGCCGGTGACATTCGGTTGTAACCGAGATAGCAAATTTCTAGGTAGGTTACAAGGATGGTGGAAAGTGCCTGGGGTGTGGTCGCGGCGGCAGGTGCTGTTGTTGCGACACTCGCCGAGCCCCGCGGAGCTTGATCGTGCCCTCGAATCAGCCGCGAAGTCGCACGACGACGGCGTGTACTTCGTTGTCGGCACGGCGGGATCGACGCTGACTGACGCGGCCGAACGCGACCCGCGAGTTGCCTACGCTGCGGTCGACCAGGGCGTAGTGTCCTTCCTCGGCACGATCTACAGGGCCGGCGATCGCGATCCGGATAAGGTTGCCTTCCCGGTGTCCGGCATTGCTGCGCGCCGCACTCGGGACGCGGACACGGCTATCACGACCGAGCTGGCTGGCTCCGGCGTCTTGCACGCGGGCTGGAGTTCGTCGTACGTGTGCCCACAGTCGAGCTGGCAGTGGTCATCAAGGCATTCGCCTACGCCTCGCGCGGGCTCGATCGAGACGTTGAGGACATTCACCGGCTGCTCGAGATCGTCGACACCTATCCAGCCGACACCATCGGCGGATGGCGGCTCAACGAGCCGGACCTGCAGGGCTCCCGGCGCGGCGCGGTCGCCCGGTTGCACGACCTAGGACGCCACACGCGGCGGCTAACGAATGCCGAGATCCCGACTGCACGCCTTGCAACGCTGATCGCCGCGCACCTGCGCAGCCTGGACCGCTGAGAGACGTGCCCGCGCTGTCTGGCTGGTCTCAGTTTTGGTTTCATTCACCGCCGTCCGGGAGCGTTCAGGAGCGGTCCTGGGACACTCAGTCGGCCAGGTCACGGACGGTCGCGGCCGCTGGCGGATGGCCGTGCGCAGTCCTCGAAAGCGTGTGAAGGGGCAACCCTTCCGTGGGTTCAAATCCCACCTCCACGGCCACTGACCTCCGATGATGCGAGTACACCATGACCGGTCGGCCGCTGCGACCCGGGCGATGGTCTCCTTCCCGACCTGACGACATGCGACGCAGCAAAGCCCGCGAAATATCCGAACGGCCGAGTCTGCACCAACGATGTCATCAACTACCGGCTGTCGTTCCACTCCAAGGGCGACATACCGCCGACCGGCCTCGAGCCGCCACCGACTTGCTTGGCGAGTTCTCGTACCTCGGGATTCCGCACCCAGAGGCGACCTAACCCGGGCGGGCGGCGATCGACGGCCGCCGCCGCGTGGCGTCTGCGACCGACCCCGGCGGGGTTCTTTTCCTTACAGGCGGGACACGATCAGGGTGGCGAGGGCTTCCTCCTTGGCGAGCCCGTGGTCAGGCAGCGCCAGCACCTTCGCGCTGTGGATGGCCACCTCGAAGCCGATGGCGCCCTTGCGCACGATAACCGCTGGGAACCCCTGGCCGGTCTGGCTGAATACCGACGACGCCTCGTCGCCGATGCCGCTGACCGCGGTCTCCTTGAGCTTGGCGAAGCGCACGCCCTTCACGAGCTTGGTCCAGCTGGTCACTACCAGGACGCCGCCGGCGATGTCCCCGCTCACGGAGCTGTAGGCGCACAACCCCTCGCCCCGCTCACTGGTCTGGACCCCGGTGCCGACCGGCTCTCCGATCGAGCCAGCCACATCGGACTGGGTGAGCAGGGCGCACGGGTGGCCGGTGCCGATGCCGGTCTTCCCAGCCGGAGTGGCTGGCGCCGAGGGTGACCTTGCTGCTGTTGTCGCCGTTGGCTGGGCGGAAGGACTCACTGCGACAGGCTGGTTGCTCGTGCCCGAGCAGGCGGCGAGGCCAATGCACAGGATCGTACCGATGCCCGCCGCAAGTCCGGATCGGCACCGACCGGATTGGGTGAATGGTGGGGTGATCATGGAGGTCTCCTTCGGGTGGGTGATGGCCGCACAGCGGGCGAGCTGACGATCAGGTCCTCGAGTGCGGGCTGGTAAGAATCGCACCCGTGCCTCGGTGGCCAGCGTGACGATGGCCGGCGGTGCGTTCTCGCTCACGGTGACCAGCCCGCAGGTCATTCCGTCGGCGGCTCCCGGTGAACCTGACGCGGGTACTGCCGCTGGCGAGGTGGCGGTCGGCAGAGCAGTGCCGCGGCGACGGCGTTCCGGGCGGCGCAGCTGCGCGCGGATGTTTCACGCTTTGGACGCTAGAAGCGGGGCGCCAGCCTGGCGTCGGTAGAACTACGCGTCATTGGTGCCGGGGCTACTGCAGATCAGACTGCGGGCGAATGATGGCGTGCCACCGCACCGTCGGCGGGCGGCGTCGAGTCAGAGCGTTCCGGTCTAGCCCAGGAGGGCACAGACGGCGTTCGGCAACGAGCACGAGGTCGCGCCGTGCACGCCGGCGCTACCTCCTCCCTGCTCAAGACCGCCTTGGCCGAGCAGGTCATCGCCGCCGTCCGCGACGCCGCCGCCGGCCCGGCCAGGTCAGCCCCGACCTGCTGACCCGGCTCACGCAGGCCGCTCCGCCGGCCACCGCCGCCGGACCCGCTGCGGCCGACAGCGGGGAGACCCGGCCGTAACCGTGCCGGGCCTGCTGGCGCGCCCCGGTGTCATCCCCACTGTCCGGGCTGGTAGTCACCGCCCTGGTTCTGGCAGATGACGTTCAGCCGGTTGTAGGTGTTGATCATGGCGATCGTGCACACCAGCGCGGCGAGCTGGTCGGTGTCATAGTGCAGGGCCGCGTTCGCCCAGGCCTCGTCGCTGACACCGCCCGCGGCGTCGGCGATGCGGGTGCCCTGCTCGGTGAGCTCGAGCGCCGCCCGCTCGGCCGGAGTGAAGACCTTGGCGTCCCGCCAGGCCGCCACCAGGTGGAGCCGCACCGAGGTCTCCCCGGCGTGTTCGGCGTCCTTGGTGTGCATATCCACGCAGACCGCGCAGCCGTTGATCTGGCTGGCCCGGGTCAGCATGAGGTTCTGGGTCGCGACCTGCAGGGTCCCCCGCGGGATGGCCGCCGCCGCGGAGCTGAGGTGCTTTACGAACTTCTGCAGGATCTCGGAGCTGCTGAAGTCCAAACGTGCGTCCATGGTGATCTCCCTTGCCGTGCTTTCCTGTTACCTCCCTTAAGACACGGTGGGCCTGACCGATGTGACATGCCGGGACGGGACTAACCATCGTGCGACCGCTCGATGGCGCCGCCCCTAACGACGTACTTGATCGCGGCTGGGTCGGCCAGGGCTGCGATGTGGTCGAGCGGATCGCGGGTCAGTGCGACCAGGTCGGCGAAGGCTCCGGGCGCCAGGGTGCCTAGCTTGCCGGGCAGGCCGACAATCTCGGCGCCCACGACCGTTGCCGACCGGATGACGTCGATGGGCGCCTGGATCTCGGAGCGGATGACGAACTCCTGGCTCTGGTGCCGGTGCATGCCGCCGAGCAGGTCGGTCCCGTAGCCGATCTTGATGCCGCTGGCATGGGCTAGCTCCAGGGCGTGCAGTCCGCCGTCGAGTACCTCGCCGACTTTGCGCCACGACGCTTCTGGCAGGCCGTGCTCGCGGCCCTCGGCTCGGAGCGCCCAGTAGGTCACCAGGTTCATGACCAGGTAGGCCCGGGTCTCGCGGAAGATCTCGGCGGTGGCGGAATCGAGGAGGTTGCCGTGCTCGATGGTACGGACTCCCGCGTGCAGCGCCCGCTTGATCGACTCCGGCGTGTACGCATGCGCGGCGACGTACCGATTCGCCGCGGTGGCCTCCTGCACGGCGGCCTCGAGCTCAGCCACGGAGAACTGGGTGGAGTCGATGCGGTCGGTCGGTGAGGCGACGCCGCCGCCGGCCATCACCTTGACGTGGTGCGCGCCACGCCGCAGCTCGTCGCGGGCCGCCTTGCGCACCGCGTCGGCGCCGTCGACGACGGTGGCGAGCTCGCAGCATCCCGGATGGGTGTCGAGGAAGTGCTCGCCGGGCCCGCGGTGGTCGCCATGTCCGCCGGTCTGGCTGAGCGCCCGGCCGGCATAGAAGAGGCGAGGGCCGCGGATCAGGCCTTCCTGCAGCGCGCGCCAGGTGCCGTAGTCGGCGCCTGCCATGTCGCGGACGGTCGTGAACCCGCGGTCCAGCATCTCCCCGAGCAGCCGCGCGGTGCGGTGCGCGTTATAGGTGACCGGCCATCGGACCAGGTCGGCCAGGTCGGCGGTATTGGCCATAACGTGAACGTGGCAGTCGATGAGGCCCGGCAGGACGTAGGCTCCGGCCAGGTCGACGCGCCGCGCATCGGCCGGCGCGCTCAGGCCAGGCCCGGTCTCGCTCACAACCCCGTCGGCGACGAGCAGGTCGCCTTCGCGGTACGTAGCTGCCTCGACGTCCAGGAACAAGCCGCTGGTAAAGAGCGTCGTGTCACTCATCGCTGGCCCACCGCCTGCCGGTCCGGCACCCTGACAAAGGCATTGCGTAGCAAGTATGCCGATCTGGCCCGTCGGGCAGCGGCAGGTGACCCGAACCGGGTGACGATGGGCGCTGGTCCGTAGCCTGCCGGGCCGCAGACTTTGTCGCACATTCCGCCACAGGTGCTGGTTTATCTGCGCGGCATCGGGCATCAATCCCCCCGGGCCGGGCGACTGCCTCACTGGCCGCGGACGAGAGGAGCCGACATCGTGGATATGAAGCTCGAGGTCACAGTGCTGCCGGTCGCCGACATCGATCGCGCGAAGGCGTTCTACCAGAGCCTGGGGTGGCGCCTGGACGCCGACGTATCCGTTGACGAGCACACGCGGCTGGTGGAGTTCACCCCGCCGAACTCGCCCGCCTCCATCCAGTTCGCCACCGGGACGACGACGAGGACGCCCGGCTCGCTGATGCTGACCGTCGAGGACATCGAGGCCGTCCGGGACGAACTGGTCAGCAACGGCGCGGACGTCAGCGAGATCTGGCATGGCCCCGGGCTCTACAACACCGAGCGGGACGCGTCCGGTCCTGACCCGGAGCGCCACTCGTACCGCAGCTGGGTGAGCTTCGCGGATCCTGACGGGAACAACTGGCTGGTGCAGGAGGTCACGGAGCGGCTCCCGGGCCGGGTATGGCCGACCGATGTTGGGGCTCTGGCCGAGCTCCTGCATGAGACGGCCGAGCATCACGGCTCGTATGAGGCGGCGGCCCCGCCGCACGACTGGTGGGACTGGTATGCGGCGTACCTGGACGCTCGCCAGCGCGGGAGCACTCCGGAGGAGGCCGCTGCGGCCGCCGGGCGCTACATGGCGGAGGTCAAGCACGTCGTCGTCTGACGCGGCACTGGCTTACCTCGAGCGGCCGCCGCGGCCGCCGCCACCACCATCGGAGGACTCATGACCAGGCGACTGCTTCGGCTTCCGCCCAGCGCGAACCGGAGCTCGCCGGACAGACCGTCGTCGTGTAGCACCACGTCAGCCGCCGTCGCGGCCGGCGACGTGGGTCATGACCGCTGCGATCTGAGCCGTTGCTGCCGGAGCGAACATGATCGTGTAGTGGTTCGTCGCGGGAACCGTCGTGATCGCCAGATTCGGGAGCCTGGACTGCCAGCGCGCAGCCAGTTCGTCGCCGATCATCCCTGGCGGCTCGCCGAACATGCCAGCAGGAGCCCGGAGGACAGGGACCGCGCCCGCGCGGCGGCTCAGCGCCGCGGCTATCCGCTCCGTCGAGGCGAGCAGCGCCCGGCCATCCTGCCGCGCGCATTCGGGTACGACCCGCGACCTGAGCGCGCCTGGGTCGCCCGTCAGGTCGTAGCGGACGTAATGTTCGATATCGTCGCTCCACGACGGGCCGAGCGCCGGGTGCGCGCGCCAGAAGTCGACGTAGGCGTCGGCGCTCGGGTAGGTCTCCCTGAGTCGGGCAATGGCCGGGCCCAGGCTGACCGCGAGTAGCTGGTCAAGGTCCGCGCCGGGCGGTACCGGCAGCGGAAGCCCGCCGTCGAGCAGCGTGATCGCGCCGAACACGTCCGGATAAGCGTCCGCCGTCAGCAGCGCGATGTAGGCGCCGAGCGAGTGGCCGACCAGCAGCGGACGGCTCAGGCCAAGTGCCGCGGCCAGGTCCCGCAGGTCGGTCGCGTGCCGGTCGAAACCGTACGGCCCTGGCAGGGCGGCACTGTGCCCGCGGCCGCGCAGGTCGACGGCATGCAGCGTCCACTCGGCTGGCAGTGCCCTGGCGACCGCCCGCCAGCAGTTGGCGTTGGCCGTGATGCCGTGCACGGCGATGGCGTGCACGGGACCGGAGCCGAAGGAGAGAACCCGCATCGTCCCGTCGGGCAGCGTGATGTCATCGGCCCTGGCGGCCTGTTCGGCTGATTCCATAACGCCCCATTGTGCCGGGCCTGCACTCGTGCGTCACCCGGTGCCGGCCCGGACCGGGCGGAGCCGGCCGGCCGGGCCTGCTGTCGGCGTGGCCGGTCAGCCCGCCGGGTCGAGCGTGGCCGTCACGCCTTGCGGCATCCCGGCGGCCGCCGCCTGCGCGGCGCCCCGGGGCAGGGTCGGCATGGTCAGCGGCACCTGGGTGTGCGCGCGGTGCGCGGCGGCAGCGCTCGCATGGTAGACCTCGAGTTGCTGCAGGAACGCCGCGTCCGCGTGGGGTCGGCCGTCAACCAGCGGCCCGCGCGTGGCGTCGATGACCGCGATGACGTCGTCGCCGGTCAGGGTCTTATGCGTCTCGAACGCATGCGCCAGGCTGAGGACCTTCTGACGATTCTCCGTGATGATCTGCTCGACGCGGCTGAGCAGCGAAGTCAGGTTGTCCTCGATCCGGTCGGCCAGCGCATGACGCAGATCTGCCTCCGGGTCCTGGCCCTGCTTGCGCCGCCCGCCCTGGGCGCCGCCCGGCGCGCCGACCTCGAGCAGCTTGGCGGTGGAGTACGACGACACCGTGGAGCCCATGCCCCAGAATCCCTCCATGAACGAGGCCACCGTGGTCGCGGCCTCCAGGTCGCCGGCGACGCCCGACGAGCTGTGTTACCGCGATACCTACCGGGAGCGCGTCGACGATCTCATCGAGCGCAAGCGCCGGGGCGAGGAGGCCATCTCCGAGGGCGCCCCGCCGGAGGAATCGAACGTCACCGATCTGATGGAGGCGCTCCGGCGCAGCGCCGAGCAGCTGCGGGCTCGCCGGCCGGAGAAGGCATCCGCCGCGAGCAGGAAAGGAAAGAAGCCGGGCGGCAAGGCTCCGGCGCGCAAGACAGCCTCGCCCCGCAAGGCAGGCTGAGCCGGGGAATCGGCCTTAAACCGCCGCTCGAAGGCGCATGTGCAGCCGGGTAATCGTGCCTTCCGGGCCGGTGCGCCTCTCCACGAGATCGCACACCCGGTTGACCAGCCACAGGCCGTGGCCGCCCGGGGCGTCGGCGGGCTGGCGCCGTCGGCCGGCCAGCGGGTCGGCGATGTGCCCGTGGTCCTCGACCTGGCAGAGCAGCTCCTGCGCCGTCCGCCAGGAACGGACCACGCCGCCCCCGGCAGCATGGCCGATCGCGTTGCCGGCCAGCTCGCTGACCGCGAGGACCAGGTCGCCGGCCCGCGCGGACTCGAGGCCGGCGGCACGCGCCTGGATGGCCGAGAACTCCCTGACCGGTCCGAGTTGTCCGTCGAAGATCACGGACACGGCGTCCTGGGCGGGCGGCGGGAGCGGATCGTCACATCCTGGCGGTAGCCGGCCGGGGCCGAGATAGCTGCCACTCGCACGCTGGCGGCCGGGGGCGACAACCACCGGATGGGTGAGTTCCGCGTCACCGATCACGCCGGGAGGCAGGCGCGAGGTGTCGTACAGGCAGAAGAGCGTCATTTCCCGGCCGCTGAAGGCCAGGTTGCACAGTGCCTCATGCCTGGTGATTTCGAGCAGCTCGGCGGGCGAGCGCTCAGGCCAGGCTGGCTCCCAGAGGCAGTAGACATGCTGGCCCTGATGCTCGTCGGCGAACGACCGCGCGGCCGGGATGATCCGGGCTGGATTGCGGCCAAGCTCGGTCATGTCGGCAAGGAACGCTGCCCCCGGCATCAGCCCGAGGGCCTCGCGGATCAGTCGCATCGTGCGGGCGGGAACCGCGACGTGCAGCGGAGCCTCGGATCCGGCCGCCCGGCTCACGATGGCCGCGGCCCGGCCGAGGTCCTGGTCGCTGCCGTCGTAAAGCAGCGCGAAATGAGCAAATCCGGCCAGGTCAGAGAGCAGCGGGCCACGCGCTGCCGGCGCTGGCGCAACGCCGGCAGGGCCATCGGCTGTCCCGTCGCGGCCGCTCATGGCACTCCTTCTTTCCCCGCCTTCCTAGATGATGCTTGATTTTCACGTTTCACCCTGACCACCGGTCAGTGACTTAGGTCACCGGCAGGCAGGGCGGCTGACCCGAACCTGCGGGCACCAGCGGGTAGATCAAGGCAATGTTCGTCGATGACCCCAGCGGCTCGGTCCAGGCCGCGTCCGGGGTGGTCGAGAAGGCCATCGAGGGCCTGATGGCATCGGTCAAGCCAGGACCGAGTGGCCGGCGGCGTCTGACCCGGAGCCATCTGACCCAGAGCCATCTGACCCCAGAGCCCGGCCGTCCCGGATCACCCGGTTCGGGCCGGCCGGCAAAAGCCAGGTGTAACCTGGTCAGGCAGTTGCTGACTGAAATGCCCGGACATAGCGGAGAAACTCGCTGGAACCCAGCCGAAAGAACTGGTCAGGTCATGATTGCTGACGCGCCGCGGGAAGAGCGATCGCCAGAGTCGGTGCAGGCCAATCGATGTGCTGCTGGTCGAGGACGATCCCGGCGACGTGCTGATGACCAGGGAGGCCTTCGAGGAGCGGCACGTCGCTGACCGGCTGCACGTGGTGAGCGACGGCGTGCTGGCCATGCAGTTCCTGCGCCGGGCCGACAGCTTCGCCACGGTTCCCAGGCCAGGGCTGATCCTGCTGGACCTCAACCTCCCGCGCCGGAACGGGCTCGAGTTCCTGGCCGAGCTGAAGGCCGACCAGAGTCTGCATTCCATCCCGGTTGTGGTGCTGACCAGCTCCCAGTCGGAGCAGGACATCCTGCGCAGCTACTCGCTGCACGCCAGCGCGTTCGTGACCAAGCCGCTGGAATTCGAGCGGTTTCTCGATGCCATCCGTCAGATCGACGGCTTCTTCCTCTCGCTGGCCAAGCTCCCGAACTGACCGGGGCGGCGGCCGTGCCGCGCGGTCGCCGCGACGCTGACCCATCCGATAGCGATGGCGAGCCAGAAGCTGACGATCCGGAACACCAGCGCCGTCGAGAGAGCCGAGGCATGGCCCGCGCCGTAGGCGACCAGGATGACGGCCAGGCTGCCCTCGATGATGCCGATGCCGCCGGGGACAATCGGCAGCGCTCCCGCCACCTGAGCGACCCCGTAGGCCAGCAGCACTCCGGCCCAGGGGATCGCCGCGTGGACAGCCCCGAAGGCGCAGAGCAGGCACAGGAAGTCGCAGATCCACACGGTGGCGGCGAGCGCGACGATCCCGGCCGTCGATCGCCTGCTCAGCGGAATCTCCCGCATCCGGGCGAGCGTCGACTCGATCCGGGCGCCGACGCTGCCGCGCGGGTGTCCCGTGACGCGCCGCACGCCGCGGACAAGGGCGCCGGCCAGCCGCAGGACCAGATCCCGCCGGATCAAGATGGCGCCCGCGACCAGGACGATGACCAGGCCGATCGCTGCCGCGCCGGTGTTCTGACTGCTCGTGCTGGCCGCGAGCGCGACGACGACGCCAAGCAGCAGCAGCAGCGACATGCCGATCGCCTGCGCGATCAGGATCGTGAAGACGGTCCAGCCCGCGCTCGCGCCGGTCGCCCCGCGCCGTCGGTAATAACGGTAGCGATACGTGCTGGACACGGCGGGCTCGCCCGGAACGGTGTTCGCGATGGCGTCGTTGGCCAGCGTGAGGAGAAACAGGCCCGGCATGGCGATGCTCGCGCCGCCCAGCCGCAGCACCCGCTGCTGCAGGTAGGCATAGGTCCACAGGGACGCGGCCTCGGCCGTGACCGCCGCAGCTACCCACCCGACGGCGACGTGGCTGAGCTGATGCCACGCGGCTGCGAACTCCGTTCGCCTGCCGTAGAGCACCAGCAGGACCACGATCCCTACGCTGATGCCCAGGACGTAGCGGACCACCTCGCGAAGATGGCGGCCGGTCTGCCGAATCGCGATCTCGTCCGCCACGGGTCCAAACTACCGAGTACCGACGCAGATGCTGGCATAAAAGGGGCTGGAGACATTGGGACAGGACTTCGGGGGCCGGATCGGGCGCGACTGGCGGGATTCCGACCCGTGGTGGCCGGCTGAGCCGGCTCCGCCAGCGGGGGCGCCCAACATCGTCCTGGTGGTTCTCGACGATGTCGGCTACGCCCAGCTGGGCTGTTACGGCTCCGACATCGAGACCCCGGTGCTGGACAGTCTCGCGGGCAGCGGCGTCAGGCTCTCGAACTTCCATACGACGTCGCTGTGCTCGCCGACCCGCGCCTGCCTGCTGACCGGCAGGAACCATCACCGCAGCGGGATGGGCCGGGTGGCCGACCTGGCCGTCGGGTATCCGGGCTACTGGGGCAAGCCGCCACGGGAGAACGGCTACCTGTCCGAGATCCTGCGCGGCGCGGGATACGCGACCTACGCCATCGGGAAGTGGCACCTGTCGCCCGAGGACGAGACGAACATGGCCGCCTCGCGCGCGACCTGGCCGCTGGCCAGGGGATTCGACCGCTGGTACGGCTTCCACGGCGGCGAGACCCATCAGTTCGCCCCCGCGCTGTATGAGGACAACCACTCGATTCGCGCCCCTGAGTCGATGCAGGACGGTTATCACCTGACCGACGACCTGGCCGACCGGGCCATCGAGTTCCTGTCCGACCTGCGGGCGGTCGACGTCGACAAGCCGTTCTTCCTGTACTTCGCGACCGGCGCGTGCCACTCGCCGCACCAGCCGCCGCCGCGATGGCGCGAGCACTACCGTGGCCGGTTCGACCTCGGCTGGGACGTGTGGCGGGCGCAGATCTTCGAGCGCCAGCTGGCGGCCGGGCTGCTTCCGGCGTCCACCGCGCTTTCTGAGCGGCCCGGCTGGGTTCCGGCCTGGGACTCGCTCCACCAGCCGGACAAGGAAGTGGCGGCGCGGTTCATGGAATGCTTCGCCGGCTTCCTGTCTCACACCGACGAGCAGATCGGCCGGGTGCTCGACTTCCTCGGCGAGATCGGGGACCGGGACAACACGATCGTGGTGGTCGTTTCCGACAACGGGGCGAGCGCCGAAGGCGGTGCCACCGGCTCGATCAACGACGTGCGGATGCTGAACCTGGACCCGGCGTCGAACGACGAGATGCACGAGCGGATCGACGAGATCGGCGGCCCGCTGACCCACAACAACTATCCGTGGGGCTGGACGATGGCCGGCAACACGCCGTTCCGCCGCTGGAAGCGCGAGGTTCACGAAGGCGGGATCGCTGATCCGTGCATCATTTCCTGGCCCGTCAGCGCCTTCGATAACGGCGGAATCAGGCTTCAGTTCACCCATGCCGTGGACGTGCTCCCGACGCTGGCCGAGCTGGCGGGCCTGGCGCTGCCCGCGGAGATCGAGGGCATCGAGCAGAGTGCGATCGACGGCGTCAGCTTCGCCTATCTCCTCGGGCGGGACGGGGCGACGGCGCCCGAACGACACGAAACGCAGTACGCCGAGATGTTCGGCTCGCGAGCGATTTACCACCAAGGCTGGAAGGCTGTGACGTTCCATCCGGTCGGCCCGCTCTACGATGACCAGGACCCGAACGCGCCGTTTGACGAGGACGTCTGGGAGCTCTACCACGTCAGGGACGACCTGTCGGAGACGGTCGATCTCGCGGCGCAGCATCCTGATCTGCTGAATGAGCTCATCGAGCTGTGGTGGGAGGAGGCACGGCGGAACCAGGTCCTGCCTCTGGACAACAGGGTGCTGTGGGCTCTTGTTCATCCCAAGCCGGATCATCGCCGGCCGCGGGACCTGTTCCGGTATTTCCCGGGCGGGGCACAGGTACCCGAGTCCGCGGCCGTGAACGTGCGGAACCGGTCGCATGCGCTGACCGTCGATGTCACGGTCACTGACCGGGCCCGCGATGGCGTCCTGCTGGCCCTCGGTTCGGCGCTCGGCGGCTGGTCCCTGCACATCCTCGACGCGAAGGTCCGCTACGTGCATAACCTGTACGGCAAGGAACGGCACACGATCGCGGCGCCGGAGGCGCTCGCACCAGGAGAGCACCGCATCGAGTTCGTCTTCACCAAGGACGAAGGGCTGGGCGGCGTCGGCGTCCTGCGCTGCGACGGCCGGGAAGTGGCCAGGGACACGATCCCCCGGTTCACGCCGTCCGGCTTCAACGGCGTGGGTGTCGGAGTTACCTGCGGCTATGAGTGGGGACCGGCGGTCGGGGCCGGCTACGCGGCGCCGTTCCCGTTCGCCGGGACGATCCGCCGGGCCAGCGTGGAGACCAGGGGACCGGTCGTACGTGACCCGCTGGCCGAGCTCGAGGCCATCCTGGCCGAGCAATGACCTGGTCAGGCGGCCAGCGATAAGATCCGGACGCGGCCGGGGATGGCCCTCGAGTCGATGCCGTCTCCCGCCGCCACATCCCTGACCAGCCGCGCGGCAACGACGCTGACCTTGACGTTGGCGCTCTGCGACACCCGGCGAAGCAGCTCGAATGCCTCGTCGGGGCCGCACCGGCACTGTGCCATCAAGATGCCCTTGGCCTGCTCGATGACCGGCATCGTCTCGAGCCGGGCCTGCAGCCGGGCGAACGCCGATGTGCGCAGCCGCTCATGCTGGGGGCGGGCCCTGTGCCGCCGGTCGAGTGTCTGCTGAAGCTGGGCCCTGACCGCCTCGAACCGCTGGACCTGCGTTTCGAACTCCGAGCGCACCTGGGCTAGCCGGCTGGCCGCCTCGGGCCGGCTGGCAGCCGCTGGCCGGCTCGCGGTGTCCGGCCGGACGGCAGTCTCCGGCCGCCGGTCAGCGGCGGGGTTCACGCTGCCGACCGTACCAGCCGGTCCGCAAACTGGCCCGTCAGCAGGGCACGGCGCGATCACGGGCAGCCAGCCGGGGCGGCCTGCTGCTCGGTGTCGGCAGGCAGGCTGACGATGATGCGCAGCCCGTGCGGCGGGCTGATCTCGGCATGCGCGGTTCCCTGATGCGCGGCGACCACGGCGGCGACGATGGCCAGGCCGAGCCCGGATCCCCGGCAGGACGCCTGCGCGGGAGCGACGCGGTAGAAGCGGTCGAAGATGCGGGGCAGCTCGTCGGCTGCGACACCCGGGCCGTCGTCGCTCACCTCGATCGAGTTCGTATCGCCCGGGCGAGCGGCGGTGACGGTGGCGACCGTGCCGCAGGGGGTGTGAGCGCGGACGTTGGACAGCAGGTTGTCAACGGCCCGGCGCAGCAGCTCGGCGTCCCCGGTGGTGACCAGCCCGGGGGCGATGTCCGTGCGCCACGTCTGCCCCGGGCCGGCGATCCTGGCTCGCTCCGCGCAGCCGGCGAGCAGGGCGCTGAGGTCGACCAGATCCTCCTCCTGGCCGGGATGCTGGTCCAGGCGGGCCAGCCGGAGCATGTCGTCGACCAGCCTGCTCATCCGCTGGGCTTCCAGCGTGATGCGGCGCATCGCCTCGTCGACCTGCGGCCTGCTCGTCAGGGCCCCCTGCTGGTAAAGCTCGGCATTGGCGCGCAGCGAGGCGAGCGGGGTCCGCAGCTCGTGACTGGCGTCGGCGAAGAACTGCCTGGTCAGTTCCTGGCTGACCGCGCGCTCGGCAACCGAGGTCTCGATCCTGGTCAGCATTCCGTTGAGCGCTGTCCCGAGGCGCCTCACCTCGGTCCGCGGATCCTGCGGGCTGACCCGGTCAGTGAGATCGCCGGCCGTGATCCGATCGGCCTGTGATGCCATCAGCTCAATCGGGCGTAGCCCGCGGCGCAGTATCAGGACCACACCCGAGGCGACCAGGAGCGCGGCGGCGACCGAGCCAAGGACGAGGATGAGCCGGAGCTGGCCCACGGTCTTGTCGACGTCACCGATGCTGGTGCTGGCGACCAGGGTGCCCCCGGCCCGCTGGACGACCTGCAGCCGGAGCTGAGCGTGCCCGTTGCGGCTCGGCACGGTCTGGACCCGGCGGGCGACCGAGATCCGGTCCAGGTACCTGGGCACCAGGTTGGGATTACCTTCGATGAACACCTTCGGTGAGCCGTGCCCTGCGATGAAGGCCAGGAAGTACTGGTCCAGGATGGACGGCTGCAGCCGGAAGCGCGGTCCGACGATCACGAATCCCCCGGACGCTGCTCGTGCCTGCCCGGCCGGTATCTTGATGTGCTGTCTCCTGGGGGTCAGCGTCGGAGGCGGGCCCGGTCGGTACAGGCTGACGACGCTCGCCAGGTTGGAGTCCGTGCGGTCGAGCAGGTACCGGCGCAGGGCGCTGACCGCGGCGAAGTCGAAGGCGGCCAGCGCGACGAGCGTGATGAGCAGGACTCCCGCCAGCACCTGCGTCCGCAGCTGGGGCCAGCCGGGACGGTTACGCGTCATCGCGGCCGGCCGCGTCGGCTGGAATCGGCAGCCGCAACCGGTAGCCGACGGCCCGCTGGGTGTGGATCACCTCGGGCCCGAAGCTGGCCAGCTTGCGGCGCAGGTAGCCGATGTAAGTCGCCACGACCGTGCCTGACCCGCCGAAGTCGTAATCCCACACGTGGTCCAGGATCTGCGCCCTGGTCAGCACGCGGCCGGGGTTGAGCATCAGGTAGCGGAGCAGCCGGAACTCGGTCGGCGACAGGTCGACCAGGTGGCCGTCCCGGCGGACTTCGTAACTGTCCTGGTCAAGCTCGATGTCGGCGAACGTCAGCGCCGGCCCGACGTCGGCGGACGGCCGGGTGCGGCGCAGTACGGTGCGGATCCTCGCGGCCAGTTCCTCGAGCCCGAACGGCTTGGTCATGTAGTCGTCGCCGCCCAGGGTCAGCCCGGTGACCTTGTCATCCTGCGTATCCCTGGCGGTCAGGAAGATGACCGGAACGCGGCAGCCGTCGCGGCGCAGCCGCCGGACGACGTCGAACCCGTCCGTGTCGGGCAGCATCACATCGAGCACGAGGAGGTCGAACGGCCGGTCCCTGGCCAGCCGGAGCGCGTCCGCGCCGGTCTCCGCCGTCGCGACCTCGAAGCCGAGGAACCGCAGCGAGGCGGCGACCGCGTCGCGCAGGAAGGGCTCGTCGTCAACAACGAGCAGTTCGCCCTGATAAGCCGAGCCGTTCAGAACCTGGTTGGCCATCGCCTCATCTCCTGCACCCACTCTGATCGCACCACACCGAAGCCGGCTTCGGGCGTGAGTTCCATGCGAGTTTCATGTGAGCGGAGGGTACCCGAGGGCCAGGGTGAGCGAGGTAGACCCCATCTGGGCGCCGGGGTTAAGCTCGGCCCATCGGCGGGATTTGTCAGGAAGGTGCTCGATGAGCAAGCAGGTACGGTTGACTGAGCCGCTCGTCAGGGACGACGGAAGGCTGCGGCCGGCTTCCTGGAATGAGGCACTCGACCGCGCGGCAGCCGGGTTCTCGGTCGCCAGGCGGCGGGACGCGACGAAGTCGTTCGGGATGTTCAGCTGCTCCAAGGCCACGAACGAGATGAACTACATGGCCCAGAAGTTCACCAGGGTCGTGATGGGCAGCAACAACATCGACAGCTGCAACCGAACTTGACACGCTCCTAGCGTCGTCGGTCTGGCGGCTGTATTCGGAGCCGGTGGTGGCACCAGCTCCTACCAGGAGGCGGAAGACGCCGACCTGATCGTCTTGTGGGGATCGAACGCGCGCGAAGCGCACCCGATCTTCTTCCATCACGTGCTGCGCGGCCTGCGCAAGGGCGCTCGGATGTACGCGGTGGACCCGCGCCGGACCACGTCGGCGCAGTGGGCCGACGCCTGGCTGGGCATCCACGTCGGCTCGGACATCTCGCTCGCGAACGCGATCGCCAGGGAGATCATCGAGGCCGGGCTGGTACACGAGGAATTCATCCGCCGCGCCACGTCCGGTTTCGAGGCCTACGCGCAGTCCGTGCTGCCCTACACGCTGGAGCGGGCCGAGGCCGATACGGGCGTTCCCGGCGCGCTGATCCGCCAGCTGGCGCATGAGTACGCCAGGGCCGACCGGGCTCAGATCTGCTGGACGCTTGGCATCACCGAGCATCACAACGCGGCCGATAACGTGTTCGCGCTGATCAACCTGGCGCTGCTGACCGGGCATGTCGGCCGGTACGGCTCCGGCGTGGTGCCGCTGCGGGGCCAGAACAACGTGCAGGGCGGCGGCGACATGGGGGCGATCCCCAACAAGCTGACCGGCTTCCAGGACATCGAGACCAACCACGAGGCCAGGGCCAGGTTCGAGGCCGTCTACGGGCGGCCGATCCACGCTAAGCCGGGCATGCACCTGTCGCAGATGTTCGAGGCGATGGAGCGCGGCGAGCTGACCGCGTGCTACATCATCGGCGAGAACCCGATGCGCTCGGAGGCCGACACCGGGCGGGCCGGCAAATTGCTGACCGGGCTTGACCACCTGGTCGTGCAGGACATGTTCCTGACCGATACGGCGGCGGTCGCGGACGTCGTGCTGCCGGCGACGGCCGCGTGGTGCGAGGCCGAGGGCACGGTGACCTCCAGCGAGCGCCGGGTACAGCGGGTCCGCAAGGCGCTCGATCCGCCGGACGGCGCGCGCGACGACATCGAGATCATCTGCGAGCTGGCGCGACGGCTGGGCTGCGACTGGGGTCAGCCGACCGCGCAGCAGGTGTGGGATGAGCTGCGCGCGCTGTCGCCCATGCACGGCGGGATGAGCTACGACCGGCTGGACAAGCTCGGCGGCATCCGGTGGCCGTGCCCCGACGAGCAGCATCCAGGCACGCTGTTCCTGCACGGGCGGTTGTGGGAGGAGGACCCGGTCAAGCGGGGCGCGCCCGCTCCGTTCACGCCCGTCGAGCACGATCCGCCGGTGGACCTGCTGTCAGGTGAGTTCCCGATCCGGCTCACCACCGGGCGGCGGCTCGACTCGTACAACACCGGCGTGCAGAGCGGGAAGTTCGCCACGCCACTTCGCCGGCCGGAGACGATCAACGTGTCCCCCGAGGACGCGGAGAAGCTGGGCTTCTGCGAGGGTGAGGCTGTGCGAGTTTCCTCCCGGCGCGGCTCGATCGAGGCCCCGGTCCACGTGGACAGCACGTTGCGGGCCGGGCTGGCGTTCATGACGCTGCATTTCCCTGAACAGGTCGCGACCAACATCCTCACGCTGGACGCCTGGGACCCGAAGTCCGGCACGGCCGAGTTCAAGGCGACCGCGATCCGGATCGACAAGCTGGACGCTGCCGCACCGGGCAGTGATGTGCCCGCGCACGCGGAAGCCGGCGCTTAGTGGACCTGCGGCTCGGGGTCACGGCCAAGGCGACCGACGAGGAGCGGGCTGCCGTCACCTCGGCGCTCGGGCCGCCCGTGTCGGGCTGGGACGGCGGCGAGCGGACCGAGGCGGACGGGCATATGTCCCTTGGCGGGCACGCCGCGCGGGCGCAGCGGCACCTGCTCATCCCGGTCCTGCACGCTGTGCAAGAGC
>JADGPC010000446.1 GCA_017882645.1 Streptosporangiales bacterium
GGCTGGGGCGGCTACGGATCGGCGAAGGCGGCCCTCGATCAGCTCACCGCCGTGCTCGCCGCGGAGGAGGAGTCGCTGCGGTGCTATGCGTTCGATCCGGGCGACATGCGGACGGAGATGCACCAGCTGGCCTTCCCCGGCGAGGACATCTCCGACCGCCCCGAGCCGGTCAGTGTCGTTCCCGCGCTGCTGCGCCTGATCGGCGAGCGGCCGCCCAGCGGCCGCTACCGGGCTGGCGACCTGAGCTCCGGCAACGAGATGGTGCAGGTGGCGTCATGAGAATCGCAGCCAGCAGGCCAGCCGAAGAACGAGGCCTGGCCCGCGACGGGGTCCGGATGCTGGTGGCCACGACCGACGGCCTGGCTCACGCCACGTTCGCCGACCTGCCGCGCTACCTCACCGCGGGCGACCTGCTGGTCGTCAACACCACGGCCACGCTGGCCGCCGCGGTCGACGGCCGCCGCGCCGGCGACCGCCCGGTCACGGTGCACTTCTCCACCCCGCTGGACGACGGGACCTGGCTGGTCGAGCTGCGCGAGCCAGCGCCCGGGCATAGCCGCGTGCGGGACGCCTGCCCAGGCGACCGGGTCGCGCTGCCGGAACGAGAGGCGCTGACGCTGCTCTCCCGCTATCCGGATCCCGGTGCCGACCGGCTGTGGACGGCCTCGTTCGCGGGCCGCAGTCCGGGCCGCGACGCCGCGGACGACCGGGCCAGCACACCCGGCGGCGCCGGGGCCTACCTGGCCCGGCACGGCCGGCCGATCCGGTACTCCTACGTCCCCGACCCGTGGCCGCTGGCGGCCTACCAGACCGTGTTCTCCCGCGAACCGGGCAGCGCGGAGATGCCGAGCGCGGGCCGGCCGTTCACCCCGGATCTGGTCCTGGCGCTGATCACGTCGGGCGTGCTGATCGCGCCGATCACGCTGCATGCCGGGCTGGCCTCGCTGGAGGCCGGCGAGCTGCCGCTGCCCGAGCGGTTCACGGTGCCCGAGCCGACCGCCGCACTGGTCAACCTGGCCAGGTCGGCCGGCCGGCGCGTGATCGCCGTCGGCACCACCGTGACCCGGGCGCTGGAGAGCGCCGGAAGCGAGGGCGGCGCGGCGCGGGCCAGCCACGGCTGGACCGACCTCGTGCTCGGGGCCGGCCGGCCGGCGCGCGTTGTCACCGGCCTGATCACCGGCTGGCACGACCCCGAGGCCTCGCACCTGGACCTGCTCCAGGCCGTCGCCGGACCCGCCCTCGTCCGGGCGGCCTACGCCGAGGCGAACAAAGCTCACTATCTCGGGCACGAGTTCGGCGACAGCTGCCTGCTGCTCCCGGCCCTGTGATCATGAGCTCCGTCTGATGGCCTGAGCCGCGTAGGACCTGATGGACTGCTGGACGGCGAGACTGCGCCAGATGGCATGAACCGCGTCGTCGACGCTGGCCTGCGCGGCGATCGACGCCAGGACGGGACCCCGGATCTGGCGCCGAGCCTGGCGCACGGCAGGCTGATGCAGTCCGGCGTACCCTCGCGCCACCTCGATGGCACGGGCCAGCACGCCGGGCCCTTCCACCGCATCGTCAACCAGCCCGAGTCCCGCTGCGTCGGCCGCGGCGTACGTCCGGCCGGACATGATCAGCCCGGAGAGCCGGTGCGTTCCGACGGCGAACCGCACCGCGAGCTGGCGGCACAGCGCCCAGTCGAGCGCGTTGGCCTTGCCCGCCGCCATCTCGACGACGGCGACCGGCCCGTCCGTCCTCACGTTCACTAGCTCGTCTGGCATGCAGACCACTGTAGAGACTGCACCGCACCAGCTAGACTAGAACACGTTCTACTTGCCGGGAGCATGTGCCTCAGGCGCATGAGCGCAGCGGAGGGCCGTGTGCACCTGACCTACACGCCGGAACAGGACAAGCTCCGGGCCGAGCTGCGCGAGTACTTTGCCGCGCTGATGACGCCGGACCGCCGCGACGGCCTGGCCGCGGCCGGCGGTGACTACGGCGACGGCTCCGCTTACCGGGAGATAGTCCGCCAGCTGGGCGCCGACGGCTGGCTGACGCTGAGCTGGCCCGCCGGGTACGGCGGCCGCGGCGCCAGCGTGACCGATCAGCTGATCTTCACCGACGAGGCGGCTGTGGCCGGGGTCCCGGTCCCGTTCCTGACCATCCACACCGTCGGACCGACGATCATGCGGTTCGGGACCGACCAGCAGAAGTCGTTCTACCTGCCGAAGATCGCCGCCGGCGAGCTGCATTTCTCCATCGGATACTCCGAGCCTGAAGCCGGCACCGATCTCGCCGGGCTGCGCACCCGCGCGGTCAGGGACGGCGACGAGTACGTGATCAACGGCCAGAAGATGTGGACGTCGCTGATCAGCTACGCCGACTTCGTCTGGCTCGCCTGCCGGACCGATCCGGACGCTCCCCGGCACAAGGGCCTGTCGATGATCATCGTGCCGACCGACTCCCCCGGCTTCTCCTGGACCCCGGTGCCCACGGTGGCCGGCATCTCGACCAGCGCGACGTACTACTCCGACGTCCGGGTCCCGACCGCCAACCTGGTCGGCGAGGAGAACGGCGGCTGGCCGCTGATCACCAACCAGCTCAACCACGAGCGCGTCGCGCTGACCTCGGCGGCACCGCTGCAGACGGCGCTGCACGAGGTGCGGGACTGGGCGGCCCAGGCCGCGGCACCCGGCGGTCGCCGGGTCATCGACGCCGAGTGGGTGCAGGTCAGCCTGGCCCGCGTGCACGCCAAGACCGAGGTGCTCAAGCTGCTGAACTGGCAGATCGCGGCCAGGTCCGACGCCGGCCAGGCACTCGGGCCGGCCGCCGCGTCGGCGACCAAGATCTACGGCACGGAACTGACGATCGAGGCCTGCCGCCTGCTGATGGAGGTGCTCGGCGCGAACGCGCCGGTCCGGGCCGGCTCGCCGGGCGCGCTGCTGGCCGGCCGGATCGAACGGATGCACCGGTCGGCCCTGATCCTGACCTTCGGCGGCGGCACCAACGAGATCCAGCGGGACATGATCGCGATGCTCGCCCTCGGCCAGCCCTACAAGCGCTGATCGGAACGGAGCAGCTGTGGACTTTTCGACAACGCAACCCCAGGACGAGCTGTCGGCACTAGGCCGGCGCATCCTGACGGACCGGGCGACGCCAGCCCGGCTGGCCGAGCTCGAGGAGGCCGGCCTGGGCACCGACGCGGCACTGTGGTCCGAGCTGGCCGCCGCCGGCATTCTCGCGGCCGCCCTGCCGGGCAGCGCCGGCGGCGACAGTTACGGGCTAGCCGAGCAGTGCTCGATCCTGACCGAGATCGGGCGCGCCGTCGCGCCGGTGCCCTACCTGGCCGCCATCGTCCTCGGGGCCGGCGCGATCGCCAGGTTCGGTTCCGGCGAGCAGGTCAGGCGCTGGGCCCTCCCGGCCGCGACCGGGGAGCTGGTCATCACCGCCGCGCTGGCCGAGCCGGACTGCGACGACCCGCGGACGCCGGCCACGCGGGCCAGCTACGAGGGCGGGACCTGGCAGCTGAGCGGGACGAAGACCACGGTGCCCGCCGGCCCGTCGGCCGGCCTGTACCTGGTGCCCGCCGCAACCGAGCGCGGCCCGGCGGTGTTCTGCGTCGAGCGGGACGACCCCGGGGTAACCGCCGAGCCGCAGGCCCTAATCGACGGCCCCGGTGCGGCCCAGCTCGACCTCAGCGCGGTCGAGCTCGGGGACGATCGCCTGCTCGGCCAGCCAGGTGCCGAGCTACCCTCCTGGCTGCTGGCCCGCGCGACCGTCGGCGTCTGCGCGCACCAGCTCGGCGTCACCGAGCGCGCGCTCGAGCTGACCGCCGAGTACACGCGGACCAGGCAGCAGTTCGGCCGGCCGATCGGGGCGTTCCAGGCCGTGGCCCAGCGGCTGGCCGACGCCTACATCGACGTTGAGGCGATCAGGCTGACGACGTGGCAGGCCGCGTGGCGGCTGGAGACCGGGCTGCCGTGCGACGAGGAGATCGCCACGGCCAAGTTCTGGGCCGCGGACGGCGGCCACCGGGTCGCGCACACCGCCGTCCACCTGCACGGCGGGGTGGGCATCGACACCA
>JADGPC010000447.1 GCA_017882645.1 Streptosporangiales bacterium
AGCGCGGCCGTCGGCACGCCCGAGCCGGTGACCAGAGCCGTGCCGACGCCATAGCCGTCGACCGGAGCCGAGGCGAGCCCGGCGATGGAATGCTCGTCCAGGTCGCCGGTGACCACGATCCTGGTGCCCGTGGCCCCGAGCGAGTCGAGCTGGGCCCGGACCGCGCGGGCGACCTCGGCGAAGTCGCCGCTGTCGATCCGGACCGCTCCCAGGCCGGGACCGGCAACCTCCACCGCGGTCCGCACCGCCCGCGCGACGTCGTAGGTATCGACTAGCAGGGTGGTGCTGGCACCCAGTGACTCCACCTGCACCTGGAACGCGTCCCGCTCATCGTCGTGCACCATCGTGAAGGCATGGGCGCTCGTGCCGGCCGTCGGCACGCCGTAATCCAGCCCGGCCCGCAGATTCGACGTCGTCGCGAATCCGGCCAGGTACGCGGCCCGGGCGGCAGCCACGGCCGCGCGCTCATGCGTGCGCCGGGAACCCATCTCGATCAGCGGCCGGTCGCCGGCGGCGGTCACCATTCTGGACGCCGCCGACGCCACCGCGCAGTCATGGTTAAGGATCGACAGCGCCAGCGTCTCGAGTACGACTGCCTCGGCGAAGGTGGCGTCGACGACCAGGATCGGCGAGCCGGGGAAGTAGCAGTCGCCCTCGGCGTAACCCCAGATGCTGCCGCCGAACCGGTACGAGCCCAGGAAGCTGGCCGACTGCTCGCTGACGATCCCCGCGCCGCGCAGGTAGTCGATCTCGTCCGGGGAGAACCTGAACCTGGCCAGCGCGTCGAGGAACCGCCCGGTCCCGGCGACCACGCCGTACCGGCGGGCGCCGGGCAGCTGCCTGGCGAACACCTCGAAGATGGCGCGGCGGTGCGCGGCGCCGCTCCGAAGCGCGGCGCAGATCATCGTGAGCTCGTAGTGGTCGGTCAGCAGGCTCGTGCCGTCATCGGTCACGGGGGAAGCCTACGAACAGGACGTGGTTCCGCCACGATGCGGGGCAGTGGAAGACTAGGAGGAAGGAGGTGGCATGTAGTGAGCGTCGCACCTGTGGAAGTCACCAGGGCGGAGACGGACGAGGAGGCGATCGTCGATCGTCCGTGGATCACCATCGTCTGGAATGACCCGGTGAACCTGATGGACTACGTGACATACGTGTTTCAGCGGGTATTCGGGTATCCCAAGCCGAAAGCGGAGAAGCTGATGCTCGACGTGCACCACAAGGGCAAGGCTGTGGTGGCCGCCGGGGCGAGGGAAGCGATGGAGCGCAACGCCGAGACGCTGCACGGCTATGGCCTGTGGGCCACGGTCAGCCACGATACGTGAGCCCGGGCCAGCAGCCGCCCGAGCCAAGCGACCATGAGGATCTAGCGCAGCCGGAGGACTTGATGGCGGGATTCCGCCCGACCTCGGACGGGGTTACCGCCCGATTCGCCAAGCCGGAGGCTGCCATCATCAGGGATCTCGTCGGGCAGGTCGTCGAGCTCGTCGTGGCCGACATCCCGGCGCCGGACCCCGACGAGCTTGCCGCGATGGTCGGAATCAGCGACTCCACCGAGGTGCCGGACGACCCGGTGCTGGCCAGGCTGCTGCCCGATGGCTACCGGGACGACCCGGAGGCGGCCCAGGAATTCCGCCGGTTCACCGAGTCGGGACTGCGCTCGGCCAAGGTGGAGTCGGCGCAGATGCTCCTGCAGACGCTGCCCGTCAGCGGTGGCAAGGTCAAGCTGAGTTCCGACCAGGCCGAGGCATGGCTGCGGTCCCTGAACGACGTGCGGCTCGCGCTCGGCGTCCGGCTTGGCGTGACCGACGACTTCGACGGTCTCAACGAGGACGTCGGTCCCGATGACCCCCGGCACGCCTACATCCAGGTCTACCAGTGGCTGGCCTTCCTGCAGGAGAGTCTCGTCGCGGCCCTGTCGTAGCGAGCGGTTACCATCACCGTCCATGCTGACCATTTCGCGTGCCCTGATCGATCAGGTGATCGCGCATGCCAGGGCCGATCACCCCGATGAAGCCTGCGGCGTGATCGCCGGTCCGGCCGGCAGTGACCGGCCCGAGCGGTTCGTCGCGATGACCAACGCGGAGCGCTCGCCGACCTTCTACCGGTTCGACTCGATGGAGCAGCTGCGGGTCTGGCGGGAGATGGACGACCGCGACGAGGAGCCGGTCGTGATCTATCACTCGCACACGGCGACCGAGGCTTATCCGTCCAGGACTGACATTTCGTACGCGATGGAGCCGTCCGCGCACTACCTGCTCGTCTCCACCAGGGAGCCGGACGAGACCGAGGTCCGCTCGTTCACGATCGTCGACGGGGTAGTCACTGAGGAGCAGGTTCAGCTCGCCGGCGGCGGGGTGGAATGATCGAGACCTGAGCTGAGTTGTTCATCGGCGAGCGCCCGCTACACCTGGAGAGTTACAGATGGCCATCGAGGTCCGCATCCCGACGATCCTGCGCACGTTCACCGGCGGCGCAAAGTCGGTTGAGGGCTCAGGCGACACGCTCGACGCGCTGATCGCCGACCTGGACGCACAGCACGCTGGGTTGCGTGACCGGCTGGTTGACGACGCAGGCCTGCGCCGGTTCATCAACGTCTACCTCAACGACGAGGACGTGCGGTTCCTTGGCGGCCTGTCGGCTCCGGTCAAGGACGGCGACACGGTCACTGTGCTTCCCGCGGTGGCTGGCGGGATGCGCTGAGCCGTTTCCCGCGGCGACTGGCAGCAGGCGCCGGACAGGGCAGGCATCCTGATGCGCTATGACTCGCTGCTCGACTCGATAGGCGGGACCCCGCTCGTGGGCCTGCCGCACCTGTCGCCAGGTCCGGAGGCGAGGCTGTGGGCCAAGCTGGAGGACAGGAACCCGACCGGGTCAGTGAAGGACCGGGCCGCGCTGTGGATGGTGCTGGCCGCTGAGAAAGAAGGCCTGCTGCGGCCCGGGTGCACGATCCTGGAGCCGACGTCCGGCAACACCGGGATCTCGCTGGCGATGATCGCCAGCCTGCGCGGTTACAAGCTGGTCTGCGTGATGCCGGAGAACACCTCGGCCGAGCGGACCCAGCTGCTGCAGATGTACGGGGCGTCAATCGTCTACTCGCCAGCGGCAGGCGGATCCAACGAGGCGGTACGGGTCGCGAAGCAGATGGCGGCCGAGAATCCCAGCTGGGTGATGCTGTACCAGTACGGGAACGAGGCCAACGCGCGTGCTCATTACGAGACCACCGGCCCTGAGATCCTGGCCGACCTGCCGGAGATCACGCACTTCGTGGCGGGCCTCGGGACGACCGGGACGCTGATGGGAACCGGACGCTACCTGCGCGAGCACGTGCCTGGCGTGCAGATCGTGGCCGCCGAGCCGCGGTACGGCGAGCTGGTCTACGGGCTGCGGAACATGGACGAGGGTTTCGTCCCCGAGCTCTATGACGACACGGTGCTGACCTCGCGGTTCTCGGTGTCGGCGGCCGACGCGCTGCGCCGGACCCGGGAGCTGGTTTCCTGCGAGGGCATCTTCGCCGGGATCTCGGCCGGGTGCACGGTCCACGCCGGGCTGGCGCTGGCCAGGCGGGCCCAGGACGCTGGCGAGCGGGCCGATATCGTCGTGCTGGTCGCCGACGGCGGCTGGAAGTACCTGTCCACCGGCGCCTACAGCGGCACGCTGGCCGAGGCCGAGGCCCGGCTGGAAGGCGAGCTATGGGCCTGACCGCTGCCCCGCTACCCCCGCCCGCGCATGGAGTTCCGAGCATGACGATCTTTGATGAAGCGACGGCCGTGCGCCGGATCAGCGACGGCGTCTACGAGGCGTGCCCGGACCAGCGGTTCGCGCTCGTCGCACCCGGCGGGACGACCCCGCCGGCGGTGAACGGCGGCGTGCTGATCGCTACCGTCCTCCGGGCCGTGCTCGACTGCTCGCCGCTGCCGCATCCGGTCGCGACGAGCGCGCACTTCCTGCGGGTGGCGAAGCTCGCTCCGGCGGAGATACAGGTGACCTGGCTGAAGACCGGTCGGACCGCGGCGACGGCGCGGGCCACCCTGATGCAGGACGGCGAGGCGGTGCTGGAGACGACGGTGACGACGGGCACCGTGCCGGTCAGCCGGCCCGTTGCGGCGCTGACCGCCGGGAACGGCCAGCTGACCTGGACCGACGCGCCACCAGTTCTGCCCGGCATCGACAAGTGCGTCGAGCTCGGGCCGTGGCGGGGCACCGTCGCGCCGGACGGAACGGCCGGATATGCCGCCCAGATCCGGATGCTGTTCGACCCCGCGGTGACCGGCTGGGTTCGCGACGAGCCGAGCGGCCTGCCCGAGATGCGCGGCTACTTCGGGCTCCGCGAGGAACGGGAGCCTGACGCGCTGCTGCTGGCCCTGGCGGTGGACGGGCTGCCGCCGGTGGTGTTCGGGCTCGGCGCGACCGGCTGGGCGCCGACGGTCGAGCTGACCATGTACATGCGGATGGTCCCCGCGCCTGGTCCGCTGCGGGTAGCGGCCAGGTGCCGGCACGTCAGCGGTGGCTGGTTCGACGAGGAGGCCGAAGTCTGGGACTCGGCCGGAAACCTGGTCGCGCAGAGCCGCCAGATCGCCCGCGTCGGTCGCGGCCCGGTCCGCGCCGCCGCCTCCAGCTAGCCCCGGCCCCCCGTCGACCGAGCAACTGCGAGCCGCCGCCCCAGCCTTCCCCAGGAACAGCGATGCCCATCGCTGTTGCTGTATCAACGGCGGTGGCCCATCGCTGTTGCTGGGTGGCCGCCGAGCGTGACGAGGAGGGCGGCGAGCAGGCCGCCGACGGCGGCCGGCCCGACGATCGCGATGTTGATCAGGCCAAGGTCCTTACCCCGGTTCTCCGCGCTCGGCCGGACCTGCGTGATCAGCGCCTGGTCAACCGCCAGGTACGCGCCGAATCCGGTCCCGAACAAGAACGCGGCGACCACCACGGACGGCCACGTCTCGATGAAGGTGAGCAGGGCCGGCGTCGTGTCGGTGGCCTGCTCGGACATCAGTCTTCCGTTGCCTTACGGGACGCTCTTGATCTTCCAGACCAGCACCGATCCGAAAGCAGCGACGACCGCGGTCGCGGCGAACAACGCGGGATAGCCGCCCAGGTCGACCAGGACGGCCGAGAGCGCCCCGGCCAGCGCGGCGGGCCCGACGATGGCGATGTTGATGATCCCGAGATCCTTGGCCCGGTCCTTGGCCTGGGGCAGCACCTGGGTGATGAGCGCCTGGTCGACGGCGAGGTAGGCACCGAACCCGGTGCCGAACAGGACGGCGGCGCCCATCGCGGCGGGCCAGGTCTCCACGAACGTGAGCAGCAGGGCCGCCACGCCCATCAGCGCGCCGGAGACCGTGACGATCATCTTGCGCTTGCCGATCCGGTCCGAGATGACGCCGCCGACGATGGCCGTGATGATCACGAATCCGGTGTAGATCGCGATCAGGATGAACAGGCCCTGCGCCGGGTGGGCGTAGTGCACCTGATCGCGCAGGAAGTAGAGCAGGTAGAGCGTTCCCATCCCGATCGCGAGCGAGGCCAGGAACCTGGTGATCCAGGCCCAGGCGAAGTCGGGATGGCGCCGCGGGCTCAGCCAGTACGAGGCGAGCAGCGTGCGCGCCGACAGTGGCTGCCGGTGCTCGGGCTCAAGCGGATGATCGGGCGTCATGAGCACGAACGGCAGGGTCAGCAGGACCAGCGGGATGGCCAGCACCAGATAGCCGCCGATCAGGCCGGTGAAGACGTAGACCACCAGGGCCGTGCCCACCACCAGCCCGAGCGCCTGCGGCATGCCGACCCAGCCGGCCACTGTAGCGCGCTGGTTGACTGGGACATGGTCGGGCACGGCGGCGCTCAGGCTGGCGTACTCGCCGTTCTGGAAGGCGCTGAACAGAACCCATAGGACGGCTATGCCGATCACGCTGGCCTGCCAGGCGATGAGCGCGAGGCTGACGGCACTGAGCAGCGCCATGGCCAGCGTCTACCGGTGCCGCCTGCCGCTCAGGTGCCCCACGCTGTAGGCGTGCGTGGTCCGGTCAGAGAACGCGCCCGCGATCGGCGTGGCCAGCAGCGACGAGACGGCGCCGAAGGCCGAGACAAGGCCGAGGTCGAGGATCTTGCCGCGCGGGTCGATGTTCTGGATCTGCTCGGGGAGCAGCACCTGCAGCGGCGTGATCGATGCCATCCACATGACCAGGCTGGCCAGGCCCAGGGTGCCGATCCAGGTCTTGGGCACCGGCTCGGTTGGCTCGGCGAGCGTGCGGGGGATCACGTGCAGCGACTGTGTCGCCTGCTCGGCCATGAGTACCTCCTGGAGTCCGGCCGGCCTGGCGGGAGACCGCCGGGGCATCATCGCCGTTTGCAGGGATCATGCCCTCTTTTAGGCATTGTGGGTAGATGTTCGGTTCAGCAAGTTCCACCACGGCGGGCGTAGCCTTGGCAGCTATGGACCTGACCATCGTGGGCTGCTCAGGCAGCTTTCCCGGCCCGGACAGCGCCGCATCGTGCTACCTGGTCAACGCCGATGGCTTCCGCCTGCTGATCGACCTGGGCAACGGCGCGTTCGGGCCGCTGCAGAGATTCGCCGGTCCCGAGCAGATCGACGCCGTGCTGATCAGTCACCAGCATGCCGATCACTGCCTGGACATGTGCTCCTACCAGGTATTCCGCAAGTTCTATCCGTCCGGCGCGCTGCCGGCCATCCCCGTCTACGGGCCCGCGGGCACCGCGGAAAGGCTCGACCGTGCGGTCGGCGCCGACGGCGGCCTTCGCATCTCGGAAGCCTTCGACTTCGTGACGCTCGGGCCGGGCACGGTCGAGATCGGCCCGCTGACCGTGACGGCAGGCCACATGAGCCATCCGGTGGAAACGTTCGGCTTCCGGCTCGAGCACGGCGGGCGGGTGATCGCCTACTCGGCCGACACGGGACCCACGGACCGGCTGGTCAGCCTGGCCGCGGACGCGGACGTGCTGCTCTGCGAGGCGTCCTTCACCGAGGGCCCCGGCCTGCCGGCCGACCTGCACTTGACACCCAGGCAGGCCGGCGAGCACGCGGCCCGCGCGGAGGTCGGCCAGCTGGTGCTGACGCACCTGATGCCCTGGAACAACAGGGAGCGAGCCCAGGCCGAGGCGGCCGCGAGCTATCACGGCCCTCTGTCGGTGGCGGCGCCGGGCCAGGTCATCTAGCCGGTCCGGCCAGGTCATCCCGGCGCCGCGCGAGCCCGGCCGGTGCGCCTCCCGGGCCTGTGACCAGCCCGGCCGGTGCGCCTCCCGGCCCTTTGACCAGCACAGTAATAGACTGCCGTGACATGCGCGTCATCGTCACCGGCGGGGCCGGGTTCATCGGATCGCATCTCACCGACGCATTTCTCGCCCGGGGAGACGACGTCACCGTGGTCGATGATCTTTCGACCGGCCGTACCGCCCGGGTCGACGACCGGGCCGTCCTGCACAAGCTCAGCGTGACCGACGCGCGGCTGCTCGGGCAGGTCGTCGACTCGGTCAGGCCCGAGCTGATCTGCCACCTGGCGGCGCAGATCGACGTGCGAGCCTCGGTCACGCGGCCGGCCGCCGACGCGCAGACGAACGTGCTCGGGACGATCAATGTGCTGGAAGCGGCCAGGACGGCCGACGCGCGGGTGCTGTTCTGCTCGACCGGCGGCGCGCTGTACGGCCGGGATGCGCCGATACCGTCGCTGGAGGACGTGCTGCCGCTGCCCGAGTCGCCGTACGGGATCGGCAAGCACTGCGCCGAGCAGTACGTCGGCCTGTACAACCGGCTGCACGGAACGGCGCACACCGTGCTGCGGCTGGCGAACGTGTACGGGCCGCGGCAGGATCCGTCTGGCGAGGCTGGCGTCGTGCCAATTTTCTGCTCCCAGATTCTTTCCGGCATCCGCCCGACGGTCTTCGGGGATGGCACCCAGACCCGCGACTACGTCTATGTCGGGGACACCGTCGCGGCGTTCCTCGCGGCCGCGGATCAGCGGCGGCCGGGGACCTGGAATATCGGGACGGCCATCGAGGTCAGCGTGCTGGACCTGGCGCGCGTCATCGGCGAGGTGACCGGCCGGGCAGTCGCGCACACGCTGGCCCCGGCCAGGCCCGGTGAGCTGCAGCGCAGTGCGCTGGCGGTGGAGCGGGCCTGGGCCGACCTCGGCTGGCGGGCCGGGACCGCGCTCCCCGACGGCGTCCGATCGGTCTGCCGGTGGATCGAGGCGGGCACCCCGGACCGGGCGGCGTACTGATTTCCGGCCTGCCGCAGCGGCTACGCTAGCGGGCATGTCTTCCCGACCTGACGGCCGTCGACCGGATCAGCTCCGCGAGGTCACGATCACCGGAAACTGGCTCGACCACGCCGAAGGCTCGGTGCTGGTGGAGTTCGGCTCGACCCGGGTGCTCTGCGCCGCGAGCGTGCTGGAGGACGTGCCGCGCTGGCGGCGGGGGAGCGGCCTCGGCTGGATCACCGCCGAGTACGCGATGCTGCCCCGGTCCACCAATACCCGCAGCGACCGCGAGTCGGTGAAGGGCCGGGTCGGCGGCCGGACGCACGAGATCTCGCGGCTGGTCGGCCGGTCGCTGCGGGCGTGCATCGACCTGAAGGCGCTCGGCGAGAACTCGATCATGCTCGACTGCGATGTGCTCCAGGCCGACGGCGGCACCAGGACCGCAGCCATCACCGGCGGCTACGTGGCGCTGGCCGACGCGGTCCGCTGGCTCGAGGGCAGGAAGCGCACCAAGGGCAACGCGCTGACGGCCTCCGTCGCGGCGGTCAGCGTCGGCATCATCGGCGGCGAGCCGCGGCTCGACCTGTGCTACACCGAGGACGTCGCGGCGGAGACCGACATGAACGTGGTCTGCACGGGCGGCGGCGAGTTCGTCGAGGTGCAGGGCACCGCCGAGCGCGAGCCGTTCGACCGGAAGCTGCTCGACCAGCTTCTCGACCTGGCCGTGGCCGGCTGTGCCGATCTCACCAGGCTGCAGCGCGACGCACTGGCTGCGTCCTGAACGCGGGCCGGCCGCCGATGCCCGGTGCGGCGCTGCCCCGGCTGGTGCTGGCCAGCGCGAACGCCGGGAAGGTCGTCGAGCTGAACCGGATCCTGGCCGCCGGTCATGTCGGCGTGCAGCTGGCCGGCCTGGAGGAGTTCCCCGGTGCGCCGGACGTCGCCGAGACGGGCGCTACGTTCGCGGAGAACGCCCTGCTCAAGGCCAGGGCGCTGGCGAAGTTCAGCGGCCTGCCTTCGGTCGGCGACGACTCCGGCATCTGCGTTGATGTCCTGAACGGGATGCCTGGCGTTCTCTCCGCTCGCTGGTCAGGGGTGCACGGCGACGACCCGGCCAACCTGCGCCTGCTGCTCGGCCAGCTGAGCGACGTGCCGGACGAGCGGCGCGGTGCGCACTTCTACTGCGCCGCGGCGCTCGTGCTGCCGTCCGGGCGGGAGCACGTGAGCGAGGGCAAGCTCCGCGGCCGCCTGATCCGCGAGCCCAGGGGAAGCAACGGGTTCGGCTACGACCCGATCTTCGTTCCTGACGGGGACGAGCGCACGACCGCGGAGATGGCCCCGGCCGAGAAGGACGCGATCAGCCACCGCGGCCGCGCGTTCCGCGCCCTTGCGCCCGTGATCGCCGCCCTGGTCGGCTAGCGCCCGCCCGGGCGCTGAACGGCGTCCTGGCCCGGGCAGGCACTCACGTGCGGCACCTAGAGCTTCGGCAGCGGCGCGGTCTCGCCGGCCTTAGGCAGGCTGATGCGGACCGGCTGATTCACCGAGGTCACCGTGAAGGTCGTGGTGACGGTCTGGCCGCGTACGCTCTCCGTGTCGTCGGCCATCTTGATCAGATGCTGCGCGTCGATCCAGACATGGAAGTGCACGGGATGGGTGCCGATGGACCGCAGCATCGGACCGAGCAGCTTGCGCATCTGCGAGGTCAGCCCCGAGTAGGCGGCCTGCGGCGCATAGGTGCCGGCGTACTCGGTGGTGGGGACTCCGTCGATCGTCCGCGTGCCCACCACGCGGACGTCCTTCGACGCGGTGAAGAGCTTGGTCTGGTTGAGCGGGTTGCTGCCCTCCAGGTTCTGCAGCAGCGAGCCGAAGCTGACGCCGGACTTCGAGGAGAGCTGGGAGATCCTGACCTTGACCCAGGGCTTCCCGGCCGACTTGGCGAAGGCGGGGTCCTTGAAGTAGATCGCCTGGCCGGTCAGGATCTCGTCCAGGTGGATTTTCGACGAGCTTGCGGAACCGACGTCGAATTTCGCCTCGATGAGCTGCGAGGGCCTCATCTGCATCTGGATGGTGCCGGTCAGGCCGCCGCCGTGGGCGCCAACCGAATGCACGGCAATGCTGGCGGCCAGCGAGTTCACCTTGGCCGACGTGTTGGCGGCCAGCTTGATCTGGCTGAGCGCCGGGCTGTTCGCCGCAGCCTGCGGGCTGCCCTTTGAGCAGCCGCTTATCGCGATCGCGGCCGCGCCCGCAGCGGCTACGAGGGTGATCCACCGAGATGGGGGGCGGACGAACGGATTGCGGTGAAAGGCCTGATAATGAGTCGACGGAATCATAGCGGAATGTTATCAGCGCGGCCCGATGCCTATCTGCGTGATTGTGTAACTCACTATATGAATGGCATCGAGGCTATTTAGCTATGATTGCTAAGAAGAATTCTTTTCGGCCCGGCGCCGGGCCAGGCGGTTCAGCTGAGCACGCCGTGATGCCGGCCGCGGCCGGCCCCGGTACGGTAGGTACCTACCGGAGGGATGTGCACGTGAGCGATGTTCGGCTGGAACCAGGCGACCCCGCACCGGACTTCACTTTGCCCGATGCTGACGGAGGTCAGGTCAGCCTCTCCTCGCTGCGCGGTCAGCGGGTGATCATCTACTTCTACCCGGCGGCGATGACACCTGGCTGTACCAAGCAGGCGTGCGATTTCCGGGACAGCAAGACCGACCTGTCCGATGCCGGGTTCGCGGTGCTCGGGATCTCGCCCGACAGCCCGGCGAAGCTAGCCAAGTTCCGCGACCGGGACGGGCTTACGTTCCCGCTGCTCTCCGACTCCGACCGGACCGTGCTCAAGGCATACGGCGCGTACGGCGAGAAGATGCTCTACGGCAAGAAATCGGTCGGCGTGATCAGGTCGACGTTCGTGGTCGGCGCCGACGGCGCCATCGAGCACGCGTACTACGGGGTCAAGGCCACCGGCCACGTCGCCAGGCTGCGCAAGGAACTCGGCCTGATCAGCTAGTACCCCGGGGCCGTAGCCCAATGGCAGAGGCACAGGATTTAGGTTCCTGCCAGTGAGGGTTCGAATCCCTCCGGCCCCACCTCCGGCCCACGTGACGGCCCTGCGAACCGGCTGAAATCTCGTGCGCCGGCGCCGGGCGGGATCTACCGGCAGTGGTCGATAAGCGTCCGGCCGAAGCCGCCATTGTTGTAGTTTCCCGCCGCCCAGATGCTGGTCGGCGTGAGCGCGTAAAGGGCATCGAGGTCGTTGTCGGCTGTGCCCGGGTTCCGGCTCGGCACGACTCGCCAGTGCTTTCCGTCCCAGTGCACGATCAGCGTCTTCGAACTGGCGCCGTCGATGGTGCGGCCCACCGCGTAGGCATTCGCGGACGACGTGCCCCCGATCGCGGCGAGGTCGTTGCTGCCCGTCCCGACATCAGGGCTGGAAGTCACCCGCCAGTGGTGTCCGTTCCAGTGCTCGATGAGTGTCTGGTCGACGGTGCCGTTGTAGTAGTCGCCGACCGCCCAGGCATCGGCTGGGGAAGAGGCGAGCGCCCCGCGGAGCGTGTTGGTCTGTGTCCCGACGTCAGGGCTGGGGACGATTCGCCAATGGCCGCCGCTCCAGTGCAAGATGAGCGTTCTCGAGGCCGGCCCGCGGACGAAGTTCCCCACCGCCCACGCACCGGCCGGGGACACCGGCCGCACCCCATTGAGGAAATTCGGCTCGGCCGGCACGCTCGGGCTAGAGGCGACCCGCCACCGGCGTCCGTTCCAGTGCAGGACGAGGGTTCGTGTGACCGGGTAGCTGGTGACGGTATCGCCTGCCACCCAGATGTCGTGCGCGGAGGTGCCCCGCACCGAGGTGAGCTCGTTCGTTCCAGGTCCTACGTTCGGGCTCGGCACCACTGACCAGGACTTGCCGTTCCAGTGCTCGATGAGCGTCCGGCCGGCCGTGCCGTTGTAGTAGCTTCCTGCCGCCCACGCATCGGTCGCCGACACGGCGTAGACCGCGTTGAGCGAATTGTCCGGGCCCGCGTTCGGGCTCTTCACTACCGACCAGGACTTGCCGTTCCAGTGCTCGATCAGGGTCCTGGTGTCAACGCCGACGAAGTACTCGCCGACGGCCCAGGCATCGCGCGCGGATACGGCAGCGATCCCGAACAGGTTGTTGTCGCCGGTTCCGGCATTCGGGCTGGTCGTGTGCACCCATTTCGTGCACGCAGCTGGCAAGGCGCCCCGGGTGCCGGCCACCGCCACTCCCGCAGGCGTCATGATCAGCACCATCAGGATCAGGGCAACGTATATCCCGAGCTTCCGCACCATGAGCCCGCTGTATTCCGGCCGATCAGACGCTGGCTTGCGGCCGGGCACGACAAGAGTTGCGGACCGCCTCACCTCAGTTGACAACGAACCAGGCTACGCTCACCGACCTGGCTGGCGCTCGGTTGAGGTAGATCGTGATCTCGCCGGTCACCTGATTCGGCTCCGCGGCCCGCACCCACAGGTTGGCGACCGGGGTCTGCAGGAGGGCAAGTGCCAGGGCCGAAGATGACAAGCCGCCGGGAACGCTCACCGTTACCGTCTGCTGGGCCGTGATCGTCACCATCCCGGAGCGACTGAACAGTGCGGGGCCGCTGACCTCCAGTGCCGTTCCGCCGCCGCTGGCCTGGGCCAGCACACCGATACCGCCAGAGCCAGTCAGGCCTTGCACTGCGGTGCCGCCGCCGCGCGACTCACCCTTCACCCCCGGCCCGGATCCCAGATTGACCCCGGTCACCGCCGGGTTGCCGTTAACCCCGAAGGTCGAGGTCGCGCCCGCAACCCCGACCCCGCCGCCCACCGCCTCGCCCCATACCCCCGAGTCCGTCGGGCTGTCGGAGACGCCGTGCACTCCGTTCCTGGTCTGGCCCGGCCTGGTCCCGCTGGTGATCCCGCTCTGACCGTAAAGGCCCTCGCCGCCGGCGGAGAACCCGTAGAGCGCGGCGCCATCACCACTGTTGGCGGCAAACACGGTCTGCGAGAGGCCTTCGTTCACCACGGAGAGCGTTCTGGCGTCCGCGGCGGCGAGCGCCACCGTGTCCTGACCGCTGGTGATGGTTTGGATAGTCGTCGTGGACGATGCGTTGTTCAGTCCCCCGAGCACGACGTCACCGTCCGTACCTGCCTGGGCGGCCGTCGCTGGCGCGATCGCCTCTCCGGCAAGCAACCCGAGCGCCCCGGCGGCACCTGCGAGCAGCAGGCGCCTGGAACGTCCCCCTGCCGCGCTCGCGTGCTCGTCCTGCGGACTCGTGCTTGTCATACGACCACCCTTTCGAGGCACCACGCATGAGGCCATTTCGGCCTTGAGGCCCCATCTTCGCACTCCGTGCACGGAACGGCATCCGGATCGTGTGCTGGCTGTTCGTCGAAACCAGGTACAAATCAACTCTACCTAGATAGAGTTTGCGTGATGCCCCGTCGCGCGAGCTTTTCGCCTCAGACTCTGGCTGTGCTCGGAGCGCTGGCCGCCGAGCCGTCCAGCTGGCGGCACGGCTACGACCTGGCCCGCGAGACCCGCCTGAAGTCGGGAACGCTGTACCCGATTCTGGTCCGGCTGGCGGACAGGAATCTTGTCGAGGCCTGCTGGGAGGACGAGCAGCCAGCAGGCCGGCCTAGGCGTCACCTGTACCGGCTCACGAGCGACGGACTGGCGGCAGCGACGACCGCACTGGCCGCGGCGCCTGGTTTGAACCCGAGCGCACCTCGTCCTGGTGCCGCCGACCCGGGATCTGAGCTGTGACGCACGCGACTCACAGGCCGGGCCGATCCGCAGGCAACTGCGCGCTAGGCTCAGCAGGCATGGCGGGAGCGAGTGATGCCGTTTCGGAATTCGACACGGCGATTCCGAATGCCGCGCGGATGTACGACTACTGGCTGGGCGGTAAGGACAATTTCGCGGCCGACCGGGACGCGGCTGAACGGTCGGCGCATGCCGTGCCGCAACTGCCGTGGCTCGCTCGCGAGAACCGCCGCTTCCTCGGCCGGGCCGTCCGCTGCTGCGCCAGCGCGGGAGTCACCCAGTTTCTCGATATCGGCACCGGCCTGCCCACCATGAACAGCGTGCACCAGGTCGCCGAGCGGGTCACGGCGAGTCCGCATGTGGTGTACGTGGACAACGATCCGGTGGTGGTCAGCCACGCGCGGGCGCTGCTCAGCACGCCGCGCACCGTCGCCGTTCACGGAGACCTGACTCGCCCCGATGAGCTGCTGAGCGATCCGGACGTCCGCGCCGTGATCGACTTCAGCAAGCCGGTTGCCATCCTGCTCGTCGCGGTCCTGCACTTCGTTCCCGACGAGGCCGACCCGGTCGGATGCGTCGCGAAGCTGCGGGATGCCATGGCCCCCGGCAGCCATCTGGTGATCTCTCACGTCGAGTTGTCGCCCGGCCAGGTCGTCGGCGCGCGACCTGCGACCGGGACCGCGCGCGAGCTTGGCGAGGCCCGGCGCGGCATGCCTCCGGCCCGGGCTCGCACCAGGGGGGAGGTCGGTGCCTTCTTCGGGGACATGACGCTGCTGGACCCCGGCCTGACGGACGTCTGGGCCTGGCGGCCTGAGGATGACTCGGTCACGACCGCCAGCGACTTCATGACGGTCATCGGCGGGGTGGCCAGGAAAGACTGACCGGGCGGCGGCTGGCGGAGCGGGCATCCGCCGACTCACTGGCACCAGCAGACTCAGTAATCCCGCTGGTCACGGTGGACAGGGTAGAGCGTCCAATCAGCCGACTGACCGTAGAATGGCGTGCGTGGTGCATGTCGAAAGTCTGCCGGGCCCAGATCACGGCCTGAACGATCTCGAAGACGTGCCGGCGGACGGCCGTGCAGCCCGCTCGCACCGTACTCGCCTGGCCATCCTCGACGCGATGCGCTCGCTGCATGCCGAGGGAGACCTGCGTCCGACCGTTCCGCGGATCGCGACCCGCGCCGGGGTCTCGCTGCGGACCGTCTGGCAGCAGTTCGCCGACCGCGAGGCACTGCTGATCGAGGCCGTGAAGCGGGATCGCGAGATCCAGCGGTCGCTGGTGGCCAGGATCGACCCGGATCAGCCGCTAGGCGCACGGGTCGAGGCGTTCGTGGCCCAGCGGGCCCGCGTCCTTGAGGAGATGACCCCCACCTGGCGGGCGGCGCGCGTTCACCAGCCGTTCTCCGACCAGCTTCAGCACGACCGCAAGCGGCGGAACGCCGGCGGGCGGGCGGAGATCGAGCAGCTCTTCGCCCCCGAGCTTGACCAGCTCACCGGACCGGAGCGGGACCGGCTAGTCGACTCCCTGCACGCGATCAGCCTCTGGTCGTTCTGGGAGACGCTCCGCACCGATCTGGAGCTCAGCCCGCTCGGTGCCAGGCAGATTCTGATCAGCACCTTTACCGCACTGCTGGTACAGGCCGGGTTCGATCCGATTTCATAGCGGAGCCGGGTCGGCACGAATCGCTATTCTCTGCTCACACTATTGATCTTGCACACATAGTGCAGATATCTTGACCTCGAAGCCTGGGCTACCGGGCGCGTCACCCCTGACAATGGTGAGGTCCGCATGAGTGTGACCGCAGACGAACTGGTCGCTGACCGTTCCGGCGGAGTGTCATGGCTATGGCGCCGTCAGCTCAATCACTACCCCGACACGCGGCCGCGCGTGATGTACCTGGCCATCACGGTGCTCGCCACGATCACGCTGTACTACGAGCTGTATGTCGGCGGCTCGGTCTCCACGTTCATCTTGCCTAACCTGAAGATGAGCTTCACGTTCTTCGTGCTGACCCTGGCCTTCGGGAACCTGATCGGCGCGTTCGGGTCGCTGTTCGCCGGGCTCACCGACCGGCTGGGCCGGGCCAACCTGGTCGTCTTCGGCCTGCTGTTCACCGGCGTGTTCGTGGCCTTCATCCTGCCCGCGGCCACGAACAAGTGGGTCTTCACGATCGAGGGCTTCGTGGTCGGCGTGGTCGAGGGCATCTGCCTGGTCGCCACTCCCGCGCTGATCAGGGACTTCTCCCCGCAGGTGGGCCGGGCGACGGCGATGGGCTTCTGGACCAGCGGCCCGGTGCTGGGCAGCCTGATCGTCGCGGAGGTCGGCAGCCTCACCATTCCCGCGACCACGACCCCGCAGAACGACCCGCGGTTCTGGACCAGTCAGTACCACTACTGCGGGATCGCCGGCCTCGTCGTCTTCGTGATCGCCCTGATCTGGCTCAAGGAGCTGTCGCCGAACCTGCGGGACCAGCTGATGGTGACCCTTCGAGACCGGGCGCTGATCGAGGCCAAGGCCAAGGGCATCGACATCGAGGCGGCGCTGAGGCACCCGTTCCGCCAGCTGCTCAAGGCGGACGTCGTCGTCTCGGCGCTCGCGGTGTCCCTGATGCTGATGATCTACTACACGGCGGTCGGCTTCAGCGTCATCTACCTGTCGAGCATGTTCGGCCTGTCGACCAAGGATGCCAACGGCCTGGGTAACTGGAACTGGGGCTTCAACGTCATCGCGGTGATCCTGATCGGCGTGATCTCCGACCGGTTCAAGGTACGTAAACCGTTCATGGTGGTCGGCGGCGCCGCGGCAGCGGTCATGACGGTCATCTACCTGCTGCAGGCCGGGCTCCAGCCGAGCTATTACACCCTCGCCATCATCCTGGCCCTGCTGTCGTTCTCCCTCGGCGTGGCCTACACCCCCTGGATGGCGAGCTTCACCGAGACGGTGGAGGCCCATAACCCCGCGCTGACCGCAACCGGCCTGGCGATCTGGGGCTGGATCATCAGGATCGTGGTCTTCCTGTCCTTCCTGCTGCTGCCCACGGTGATCAACTCGGTCACCCCGCTGGTGAACTACGGCGGTACGGTCGCGGCGTACAGTGCCAAGTACCCCGGCTTCGCGTTTGCCGCCGCTAACCCCGCCGTCGTCGCCACGGCCCAGAAGTACAGCGTCCAGCTAGCGAACGCGCAGAAGTTCCAGCCTGAGCTGACCGCGCTGCAGAAGGACCAGACGAACGTGGGCACGGTGTTCCTCAACTGCGCGACGCCGACCAAGGTTCCGAAGGCGGTGATGGCCGCCGCTATCGCGTCCGCCGGCGGCGGCGCGACAGGCCAGGGCGTTCTCTCGACGATGTGCGCCAATGCGGCGGCCATCGCCGGCGTCATCAAGGTGGGGCCGCAGCTGCAGTCTCTCGCGCCGTTCGCCACGCAGCTGACGGAGCTGGCCAGCATCCCCAAGCCGGTGGTCGCCTATATGACCGTCCACGGCGCCGCGGTGGCCAAGGCCGCTGCGGGTGCTCCCGGCCAGTGGAAGAAGTGGTACTGGATCTGCTTCGGCGGGATCATCTTCTTCCTGCTCGGCATCCCGCTGCTGCGCGGCCGCTGGACCACGGCCGACGCCCGCCGGGACGAGCAGGAACACGAGGCCATGATGGAGGCCGAGCTAGCCGCTCTCAACGCCTGAGCCGCCGCCCCCGGGCGGCCTAGGTAGAGCACTGGCCCGGTAGGTGAGCCTGGCCCGGCGGGTGACGCCGTGACACCCGCCGGGCCAGGTCTTGCCTTGTGCCCGGATCAGCGCGGCTGGGTTGGTTATGCCATCGTGGACAGTCGGCGGAATCACAGTCCCGGAGGATGACAGCTCATGCCTGACGACGTGCTGGCGCTGGCCGACCGGCTCTGGCGGGGCGAGCTCGGCCCGGCCGACTATCACCCGGTCAGTCACCTGGGCGGCCTGGCCGAGATCTGTGACGGGGTCGCGTTCGTCCCCTCGTTCGCCAACGTCTCGGCGTTCCGCACCGGCGACGGCCTGGTGCTGGTCGACACCGGGAGCTCGTTCGTGGCCGCCGCCGTGCACGACGACCTCAGGCGGTGGGACAGCGGCCGGCTGAACACTGCGGTGTACTCGCACGGCCACATCGACCATGTCTTCGGCGTGCCGGTCTGGGAGGCCGAGTCGGCGGAGCGCGGGTGGCCAGCCCCGGTCGTGGTCGCGCACGAGGCGCTGCCCGCCAGGTTCGACCGGTACGTCATGACGGCCGGGTACAACGAGGTGATCAACCGGCGGCAGTTCGGCGTGGACGGGTTGCGCTGGCCGGTCGAGTACCGGTATCCGGACCGCACGTACGCCAGTGAGCTGGCCCTGGACGTCGGCGGCGTGAGCTTCGAGCTCCGGCACGAGAAGGGCGAGACCGACGACCACACGGTGACCTGGGTCGCCGACCAGCGGGTGCTGTGCTGCGGCGACCTGTTCATCTGGGCCTCGCCCAACGCGGGCAACCCGCAGAAGGTGCAGCGCTACCCGCGGGAGTGGGCCGGCGCCCTGCGCCGCATGATCGCGCTCGAGCCCGAGTACCTGCTGCCCGGGCACGGGCTGCCGGTCATCGGCGCGCAGCGAGTCAGGCAGGCGCTGACGGACACGGCCGACCTGCTCGACTCGCTGGTCGACCAGACCCTGACGGTGATGAACGCCGGAGGCAGGCTCGACGACGCCATTCACGGCGTCGTGCCGCCCGCCCACCTGCTCGACCGGCCTTACCTGCGGCCGGTCTACGACGAGCCTGAGTTCATCGTGCACACCGTCTGGCGGCTGTACGGCGGCTGGTGGGACGGCAACCCGGCCAGCCTCAAGCCAGCTCCCGAGCGGGCGCTGGCGGCCGAGCTCGCGGCGCTGGCCGGCGGGCCGCAGGCCCTCGCCGACCGGGCACTAGTGCTGGCTGGCGGCTTGGCCGGCTCGGGCGGCTCGGGCGGCTTGGCTAGCTCGGGCGGCTCGGCGGGCTCGGGGGAGCCCGGTGGCGAGGCCGCGTTGCGGCTGGCTGGTCACCTGGCCGAGCTGGCGTGGCTGGCAGCGCCGGACGATCCGGGGATCGGGCGAGTCAGGCACCAGGTCTTCACGACCAGGGCGCAGGCCGCGACGTCCACCATGGCGAGCGGCGTCTTCAGATGGGCGGCCCGCGAGTCACTGGCTGCCGAACCCGCCGACTGACTGGCCGATGCCGGGCTCGCGCGCCCGGAGCAGCCCGCCAGGCGTGCCTGGTCGGAGTGCCCGCGTTGTCTCCCCCGAATGAATGTGCCATCCATCCCTGATTTCGCCGATGAATGGCACATTCATCGGCACGAAGCCAGCTGGCGGGCGCAGGCGGGGGAGGTTCAGGTGGCGGGGGAGGTTCAGGTGGCGGGGGAGGTTTGCGTGGACGGGAGCGGCCGGGCTGCCCCAGGCGGGCCGGGCGAACCCGGCGTCTACCAGGACTCGATCAGCGGCAGCAGGTCAGACAGCGAGTCGATCACGGCGTCCGGCGTGGCGTCGGCGAAGGTCGGGACGTCGGAGTTAGGGACTAGCACCGCGCGCATGCCGACGCTCTGCGCGCCGTGGATGTCGTCCCACGGCCGGTCGCCCACGAAGACGCAGCGCTGCGGGTCGCTGACGCCGACCGCGGCCATGGCGGCGCGGAATGCCTCGGGATGCGGCTTGGTCCAGTCGATCTCGCTCGAGTAGACGGCGCCGTCGATCAGGTCGAGCACCCCGTCGCGGCGGAACACGTCTTCGTGCCAGTCCCGCGGCCACATCGTGTTCGACAGCACGCCGATCTTGATGCCCTGCTCCCGCAGCTGCCGCAGCACGGCAATCCCGTCCGGGTCGGTAAACGTATGCGGTTCCCACTCCCGCAGGTACGTGGCGATCAGGTCGTCGGTCGGCTCGATCCCGGCGCGCTCCAGCACGCCGAAGATCGTCGCGCTGCGCTGCTCGGTCCTAGCCAGGTCCCACAGGGCGATCTCGGCCTGATGCGCCGCGGCTGCGCGGTTGTGGTGATCGTCCGGATAATGCGGCTCGCAGACGACCCGCCATAGCTCGGCGTTGTCGATCGTGTGCCAGGGAGTCAGGGTTCCGCCCCAGTCGAAGATCACCGCGTCAACCGTCACCGCCTGATCATATCCATCCCGATAAGGCATGCATCGATGCAGATCAGAGCGATGTCGGCGGTGATGGCCAAATTCGGCATTGCCTGCCGTGCCCTTTAAAGACAGGATTACGGGGGACAGGATGCGCGCAGGATTGGCTCAGACTTCGCATACCTGTCGCTTCGCGTTTGATTCCGGCTTTTAGCGTGACCTGCCGGACGGTCCGGCACCGCCGCCGGATGCGGCACACGAGGAGGATCGGATGCACAAACTGGAACACAAGGTCCGCCGGCAGTTGTCCGCCCGTGCAGTTGCGGCTGCCAGCGCGCTTGCGGTCAGCTCGCTGGCGCTAGCCGGCGCGGTGGCGCCTGGGATGGCATTCGCGGCGCGCTCCGGCCCGGCGCGCGCCAGTGCGGCCGCCGGAAATCCGGCGAACGGGTGCCGACTCGGGAACGGCGTCAAGCACGTCATCCAGATCTCGTTCGACAACGTCCACTTCTTCCGCGATAACCCCAATATCCCGTCTGACCTGCAGATGATTCCGAGCCTGATGCAGTTCATCCAGAACAATGGCACCTGGATGTCGAACAACCACACGCCGATGATCGCCCACACGGCCGACGACATCCTGACCACGAACACCGGCCTGTACGGTGACCGCCAGGGCATGCCGGTCTCCAACGGCTACCGCAGCTTCAACCCGGATGGCACGGCCGATCCGGCCAGCTCGTTCGCTTACTGGACCGATCCGATATTCAATACGTCCAGCACGCCGACTACCGGGCATGACACGAACCCCTCGATGGTGTACGCGTCGGCTCCGCCGGCCACGGCGCAGAACCCGCCCGCGCCGAGCACGATCACGCCAGCGCCGTGGGTGCCGTTCACCCGAGCGGGCTGTGACGTCGGTGACGTGGCGACGGCTAACCAGGAACTGGAGAACACGGCGGTCGACCTGCCGAAGGTGTTCGGCGCGAATTCGCCAGCGGTCGCCCAGCTGAACGCCGACTCCGACTCCTTCAAGGACGCTGAGACCGCCGACTACGTCGGCATCGGCGTGCACTGCGCGCAGGGTCATGGCGGCAAGTTCTGCTCCACCGCGCAGGGCGTCAAGTTCGGCCAGACGACCCCGAGCCCGACAGCGGTCTCCGACCTGCTGCCGAATGAGCCCGGTGGTTACAACGGCTACACGGCGCTGTTCGGGCACCGGTACGTCGCCCCGCAGCTCGGGGCCGGTACTCCAAATATTACGCATAACGGGCATGAGGTCACTAATGCCGCAGGCAACCTGGTCGACCTGAACGGGAATCAGATCAACGGCGCCTTCCTCAGCAATCACCCGGGCTTCCCTGGCTTCTCGACCATCAACGCGTCGCAGACGCTGGCTTACATGTCCGACATGCTGGAGTCGGGCGTACCGGTCGTGAACGGCTACATCTCCGACATCCACGGTAACGAGCACATAGCAGCTCTGGCCTCCGCCTGCACCGGCGCTCCGGCCGCACTCGGGCCTGGCAGCCCGTGCTACATCGCCCAGGCGCAGTATTACAACGCGGCGTTCGCGGCGTTCTTCCAGCGCCTGGCGGCCGACGGCATCACCCCGCAGAACTCACTGTTCGTGATCAGCTCCGACGAGGGCGACCACGTGGCGGGAGCCAATGTCGGGCGCGCGGTCACACCGACCCCGGCCAACTGCGACGGCGCCACCGTTTCCGGCAGCACGGTGACCCCTGACGTGCTCTGCACCTACCCGGCGGGCACGTTCGGCGAGCTGGCTGGCAACCTGCCAGGGCTGCTGGCCACCGAGCAGAGCAACACCACGCCATTCACCCTGGAGGCGGACAGCGCTCCTGAGTTCTATGTCACGGGGAACCCTGGGCCAACCGACCCGACGGTGCGGACGCTGGAACGGGATACCGGCGCCCTGACGGCCGCGAACCCGTATACCGGCACCACTCAGCCGATCACCAACTACCTTGCTGATCCGACCGAAGAGGCCATCCTCCATATGGTCAATGCCGACCCGGCCAGGACGCCCACGTTCGCGATGTTCGCCCGGCCCGACTACTTCCTGTCGGCGGGCGCGACGAACTGCAACTCGCCGTGCGTGAGCGTCAACCCCGGGTTCGCGTACAACCATGGTGACTACGCCGCCGAGATCGACACGAACTGGCTCGGCATCGTGGGGCCAGGCGTGAGGAACCTCGGCGTGGACGGTCCGCAGCCAGCGGACGGTCCGAGCTCGGCCGGTGCGGACAGCGGGCAGGTGACGGTTCCCGGCAGCGGGACCACCGGCACCTGGATCGACGAGACCGACATCCGGCCGACGATCATGTACCTGACCGGACTGCGGGACGACTACGAGCACGACGGCCGGGTCATCACGCAGATTCTGACCGACCCGAACCACGCGCTGTCCCGGCCCGGGGTGGCGCTGCTCGGAGCCTGCTACAAGCAGCTCAACTCCAGCGTCGGGCAGTTCGGGACGGACACACTGATCGCGTCGACCGCCGGGATCGAGAGCAATTCCGCCGGCGACGCGACCTACAACC
>JADGPC010000448.1 GCA_017882645.1 Streptosporangiales bacterium
GGGCGGCCTTTAGTGAGAATGGACCAGTCATGCCGCTGACCTGCGGAATCGTGCTCGGCCGTATCGAAGAGACATGTCCGGGCATGCTATTGCCGAACGCGAGCACCCGGACGCCGTCTGTTCGAATCTATATCCTTGAACTGGGAAGTGGAGCTATGGGGATTCGAACCCCAGACCTCTTGCATGCCATGCAAGCGCTCTACCAACTGAGCTATAGCCCCTCAATCGCGCCGGACGGCTCGACCGGGTCCCGTCGACAGCGCCACGCCAGTGTACAAGAAACTAGCGCAACTCCGTCGCCCGGCAGCTTCCCCGAGCGGACATTCCCTTTCGCGACCGAACTCCGCCGAGCCTCAGTCCTCGCCTCCGAGCTCGGCCACCTCGACCGGCTCAGGCAGCGCCCCGACGTTGAACTCGAGCAGCCGCCACCGGCCGCCGCCAACCCGCCGCGACATCAGGGTCCAGCAGCAGTTTCCCATCCCGCCGGTCACCCGGTCGTCCAGCCCGAGCAGCCTCGACATTCCCCAGGTCAGCGACGCGCCGTGCCCGACGACGACGATCAGCGATCCCGGCTCCTGCTGGGCTGCGATCCGCTCGAGCGCTGCCGCCGTCCGCTCGGCGACGAACTCAGCCGTCTCGCCACCGGGCGGCTGCCAGGCCGCCAGGTCGTCGGGATACTGCTGTCTGATCTCCTCGGTCGTCAGGCCTTCCCAGGCCCCGCCGTGCCGCTCTCGCAGGTCCTTGTCGTGCTGAACATCGAGCCCGGTCAGCTTGGCCAGGTACCCCGCGGTCGTGCTGGCCCGGATGAGATCGGAGGACCAGATCTGGGCCGGCTCGAGCGTGATCAGGTGCCGCGCAGCCCGCTGTGCCTGCGCCCGGCCGACCGCGTTCAGCGGCACATCCAGCTGGCCCTGGAATCGGCGCTCAGCGTTGTACGTCGTCTGGCCATGCCGCCAGAGCACGAGGCGGAGCAGGTTCGACCGCCCGCTGCCGCCCTCGGCCCGGCTCCCAGATGAGCGCTCGGCCCCGCCGTCGGCGACGCCGCGGCCGCGTCCAGGCGCCGCCGCCCCGCCCGCGCTCAGTGCCGGTCCCGGCTCGACCGGCCCGCCGTAACCGCCTCCGGCAGCTCGATCTGCGGGCAGTCCTTCCACAGCCGCTCGAGCGCGTAGAACACCCGCTCCTCAGCGTGCTGAACATGGATCACGACGTCGAGGTAGTCGAGCAGCACCCAGCGCCCCTCGCGCTCGCCCTCGCGCCGGACAGGCTTGGCGCCTGCCTTGGCAAGCTTCTCCTCGATCTCGTCGACGATCGACCGCACCTGCCGGTCGTTCGCTGCCGAGCAGAGCAGGAATGCGTCAGTGATCACGAGCTGCTCGCTGACGTCGTACGCGATGATGTCGGTGGCCAGCTTCTCGGCCGCGGCGCTGGCCGCGGTCCTGATGAGCTCGGTAGCCCGTTCTGTGGCAGTCACGAGTGGCGCATGCCCTCCTTAGGTGAAGCTGCGACCTCCGGTGACTTCCGGACCTGCCGTCCCGGTACAGAACGCCACAGCGGCATGTTCAGCGTATCCCGCCCAGCCGACAATGCCGAACCTTAACCGTCACGGCGCGCGGCAACTTGTGCCGAAATAGCCCAGGCCAACGCGAGCAGGACAACGGCCGCCAGCAGTGCCACTCCGGCCGGCCAGGCCTTCTCCTGCGACCCGTAGCCCACGCTCCGCACGGCCGCGTTCGCCGGCGACGCGTTCCACGCCAGCGCGAGCACGACGGCTCCCGTGGTACCGAGCATCCCGGCCGCCGGGCGCCTGACCACCGGCGGATTGAGCAGCGCGGCGATCGCCGATCCCACGAGCAGGCAGATCAGCGCGGCGGCCAGACCGCCGCCCAGGTCGGCGAACGCGGCGCCCGTCCTGATCGCGTTGGTCGCCGGCAGTCTCGGGAGGCCGAGACTGAACGCCTCCCAGGCCACCCCGAGGAGCCCGAAGACCGCGCCGACCAGGAGGGCAGCAATCAGCGCCGCGACCTGCGCGCGCCGCGGGCCGCCGGCCGCCGCCACGCAGGCCCTGGCCGCGGCAGGCTCGGCCGTCAGCATCGACCTGGTCAGCCACGCCTCGACCGGAACGAGGATCAGAGCCGACCAGGCCAGTCCCTGGGTCAGGCCCGCGCCATGCGGCAGGGCAGCCCCGCCGAGGCCGGCGACCCCGAGCACGTACAGCACGGCCGGCGGGATCCACCGGTGCGACCTGAGCAGCAGGGACAGCTGATACCTGGTGAGCGCGATCACCGGCCGCCCTCCGTCTCCAACGGCCCGTCGCCGACGCGGACGACATGCACGGAATCCCTGGCCAGCAGCGTCCGCAGGACGGCATCGGAAGCGTCGCGTTCCACCCGGACGATCAGCCGCCCGGCCTGCTGCTGCGCGGTAATCACCCCGGGCAGCCCGGCCGCGTCAGGAGCCTCGCCCGTCAGCTCGATCACGACGACCGGAGCCATGGCCGCCCCGGACGATGCGTCCTCGGACGATGCCTCCCCGGGCCACGCTTCCCCGGACGACGCCCCGCCGGACGACGGCTGGCCGCCTGCTGCGCTGCCGTTCGGCGCGCTCCCGTTGGTGACGCGCGTCGCATGGCCGTTCTCGAGCCGCCACCGCTCGCCGCCCAGCCGGGCGAGCCGGCTTGGCTCGTGATCGACGAACACGACCGATCCGCCGTCGGCGAGCCGCTCAGCCACGGCCTCGTCCAGCGCGGCCTTCGCTTCCACGTCAAGCCCGGTCCACGCCTCGTCCAGCACCAGCAGCCCGGCCCCGGGCAGCAGCGCCTGGGCAACGGCGACCTTCTGGCACATGCCCTTCGACATATTGCGCAACGGGACCGGCGCGA
>JADGPC010000449.1 GCA_017882645.1 Streptosporangiales bacterium
AGCCGGGGCAGCCGGACGAGCCGCAGCCGGGTCGGCCGCGCCGACGGGCAATGGACAGCCAGGGCGGAGCGAGGCAGCCGGCGGGACCAGGGACGGCGCGGACTGGATCACCCGCGCCGAAGAGAAGGTGACCGTCAGCAAGGAGATGGCCGAATCCGGCCGGGCCAGGATGCATAAGTACGTCGACAGCGAGCCGGTCGAGCAGACGGTCCGCGTCTTCCACGAGGAGTACGAGATCGAGCGCGTGCCGATCAAGCCGGAGGATCGGATCGAAGGTTCCATCGCCGAGGACGAGCGGGAGATCATCCTGCACGAGGAGCGTGCCGTCATCACGAAGGAGACCGTTCCCGTCGAGCGCGTCCGGCTGTCGGCCAGGAAGGTGGCGGAGGAGAAGACGATCAGGGGTGAGATTCGCAAGGAGCGGATCGAGGTCGAAACCAGCCCGTCTGCTCCCGCCAGCCGACCGGGCAGGTAACTCCGGGCAGGTACCTGACTGACGGTCAGGTCCGGTCGCCGACGACGCGGTGCCCGAGGTTCCCCCGCGCTCTGACAGAAGCCCGCGCTGGGGCGTCAGAGATCGTAACTGCGGCGCCCCGGCTCCCGGCCGGTGACAGCGGCGACCGGCGCTCAGCCGACTGATCGGCCGAGAACTGGGTAGCCGCTGCCGCATGCCCGAGCCAGCCATCCAGCCGTCCCAGCCGCCAGCCAGTCAGCCGCCAGCCGCTCACGGGGCCGCTAAGAACGGCGAGAAGAGCGGCACCAAGAAGACCGTCCTGATTGCGGGGGCCGCCAACCTGGTCGTGGCCGCGATCAAGGCCGTTGCCGGAGTCCTCACGGGCTCGAGCGCGATGCTGGCCGAGGCGGCGCACTCCGTCGCCGACACGCTCAACCAGATCTTCCTGCTGACGTCGATCAACCGGTCGCGCAAGCCGGCCGACGAGGAGCATTCGTTCGGCTACGGCCAGGAACGCTACTTCTGGTCACTGCTCGCCGCGTTCGGGATCTTTGTTCTGGGAGCCGGGTTCGCTGTCTTCGAGGGCATCCTCGCGCTCGGCCGGCCCAGCGAGTCCGGCAGCACCCTGATCGCCTACCTCGTCCTGGTAGCGGCCGGCGCGGCCGAGACAACCTCGTTCATCAGGGCCTACAGCCAGATGCGAGGCGAGGCCCGCCAGGATCACACCGGTCTGCTCGAGCACGTGAGAAGGTCCGCCGACACGACGGTCAAGGCCGCGCTGTTCGAGGACACGGCGGCGATCATCGGCCTGGCCCTCGCGGCGGCGGGCATCGGCCTGCGCCAGCTGACCGGCTCGGGCGTCTGGGACGGCAGTGCCTCGATCGCGATCGGCGGCCTGCTGGTCGTCGTCGCGGTACGGCTCGGCATGGACAACAAGGACCTGCTGATCGGCCGCGCGGCCAACAGCCGCGAGCTGGCCGGGATTCGAACCGAGATCGAGTCCACCGAAGGCGTCGACGAACTGCGCGAGCTGCTGACCATGCACCTGGGACCCGATCACCTGATCGTCGCGGCCCGGGTGTCCTTCACTGACGGGCTCTCCTCCGACGACATGGAGGATCTGTCCGATCAGATCGACCGCCGGCTGGCCGAGAAGCTGCCGCAGGACGCGCATGTCTTCATCGACCCGACGCCCAGGGACGCCGAGCGACAAGAGCGCGCGGCGCAGCGGGCGGCGCGCCAGGCCAGGCAGGACAAGGCCCAGCCGCTGCGGCCGAGGCAAGCCGCCGAGTAACCGGCCTAGCCAGGCTCCGGATGAGAACGCAGCGCCGTCTCGATCGCCAGGACCAGCGCGAACATACTCAGTGCCGTGATCCCGAGCAGCAGCGCGAGGGCCGGCAGTCCGGCCGCGTTCGCGTTGCTGCCGACGATCCACCACAGCGAGTTCCTGAAGGCCAGCGCCGCGAGCAGGCTCACGCAGGTGATCACGCCGGCATCGAGGAGCCGGCGAGCCATGCCGGTCAGGATCGCCGGACCGCGGACGAACCCGAGGTATCCGCCGGCCCCGACCAGGAACGCGAACATGCCGCAGCTCAGCAGCGAGACCGTCAGCAGCGCCGGTCCGGCGGCGTACCCTTCCCTGATCGCCTGCATCCCGCCGGTCACGATGCCGAAGATCAGGCTGGCGAGCACGGCCGACCACAGCGGGTGCCTGCGCACCGGGGTTGCGGCGCGCCGGTCGATCCAGGCCAGTCCGGCCCGCACCGGCCCCGCGAGCGGCCCCAGCCGGCGGCTCTGCTGCCCGAGCATCACGATGGCATCCGCGAGCCAGTCAGCAGCAGCCGGCCCGCTGGCCGGCGCTCGCCCTGGCGGCCGGAGCGGAACCTGGCCGAGCCGGACCACAGCGATAGCGGTCAGGACCGTCGTCACGGCGAGGAACCCGACCTGCAGCCACGTCGCGCCGTTCCATTGCGCGCGGTTAGCGCGGGCCGCCACCGCCACCCACTGGGCCAGCGATGTGAGCACGATGAGCCCGAGCACGACCCGGCAGCCGCGGAGCAGGTCGGTCACGCGCTGGACGGGAAGCGACTCGGCCCGGCGGCACAGCAGCACGCGGGCCAGGGAACCCGCCGTCAGCAGCGGCACGAAGAACATCGCGAATGACACGAAGGTGTCGTACGGGTCGTTCAGCCACGGCGCGTGGTCGTAGACGACCTTGATCTGCTTGACCGGCCCGGCGGTGACGGAGAAGAAGGCCGCAGCGAGCAACGTGGCGATGATCGCGCGCCTGATCAGCGTCCGCCCGGGATCGCCGACGGCGAGGACGCGGGCTTCCTGACGATCCGGCATGCGAGCATGCTACTACGTGACGCGTACTACATGAATCGGATTACCCCAAGGCCGCCGTGACCGCCCGGGCTGACGGCGGCTCACCAGCTGAGGATCATGGAGACGTGAGCGACTCCAGTGGCATCGGCTTGTTCGGCGCGCTGTTCGACCGAGGGGCGGTCGACGTGAGCGACCAGGCGTGGCTCCAGGCCATGCTCGACACCGAGGCGGCACTGGCCCGCGCCGTGGAGCGCGCCGGGCTCGCGCCGGCCGGATCCGGCGCGGCTGTCACCGCGGTGGCCCGTTCTGGCTTTTTCGACAACGGAGCGCTCGGGGCGGCTGCGGCGGCCACGGGCAATCCCGTACCGGCCCTGGTCAGGGCGCTGACCAAAGTGCTGCCTGAGTCGGCGGCAGGAGCCGCCGCAGCTGTCCACCGTGGCGCAACCAGCCAGGACATCATCGACACGGCCGTCATGCTGCTCGCCCGCCAGGGCATCGACGCCATCCTGGCCGACCTGCGGGCAGCGGCCGGCCGCTGCGCCGGCTGGGCGGCTCAGCACGCGGCCACGATAATGTCCGGCCGTACACTGCTCCAGCAGGCCGTGCCGGTGACCTTCGGGCTGGTCGCGGCGGGCTGGCTGACCGCCATCGACGAGGCCCGCCGCGACCTGCACCGGGTCAGGACCAGCGGGCTCGCCGTCCAGTTCGGCGGGGCCGCCGGCACGCTCGCCTCGCTCGGCGACGCCGGGCCAGGCGTCGCCGGCCTGCTGGCCGACGAGCTCGGCCTGGCCGAGCCCGTACTGCCCTGGCACACGAACCGGCACCGGATCATCGACCTCGCGGCCGCCCTGACGGGCGCCTGCGCGGTCCTGGGCAAGATCGCCCGTGACGTCACCCTGCTTGCCCAGACCGAGGTCGCCGAGGCACACGAGGACACCGGGGGCGGCCGCGGCGGCTCATCCGCCATGCCCCACAAGCAGAACCCGGTCGCCTCGATCGTCATCCTCGGCTGCGCCAGGCAAGCCCCCGGCCTCCTCGCCACACTCGCGGCAGCCGGCGAGCAAGAACACCAGCGCGCCGCCGGCGCCTGGCACGCCGAGTGGCAGCCCCTCACCACCCTCCTGCGCCTGACCGGCTCCGCCGCCGCCTGGACCACCGATCTCCTAACCGGCCTGCAGATAGACCCGCAAAAGATGCGCGCCAACGCAGCCTCCACCCACGGCCTCCCCCAATCCGAGCACCTAGCCGCCCTCCTGTCCCCCCACCTAGGCCCCCTCCAAGCCCACGACCTGCTCGCCAAAGCCAGCGCCCGCGCTGCGGCGGAAAGCATCAACCTCGCAGACGCCCTGCTCACCGACCCCGATGCTGCGGCACAGCTATCCGAAGCCGGCCTCACCCGCGGCGACATCGAAGCAGCCCTCCGCCCCGAGTCCTACCTAGGCGCCACGGCCGAGTTCATCCGCCGCGCGCTAGCTGCTCACCAAACCTGCGACGCGACCGTGAGCCCAGAGCTGGTTCTACCGGGCTAGCCGCGATCCGCCCCTACGCTTCTCCGACATGAGCACCGACGAAGAGCACGCAATTCAGGGCACGAGAATCCGCCGCGAGGTCCTGGGCAATGACCACGTCGACAGAGCCATAGCCAACACAACGGACTTCACCGCTCCGTTCCAGGACTTCATCACCCGCTACGCCTGGGGCGACATCTGGTCCCGCCCCGGTCTCTCGCGCGCCGACCGCAGCATGATCACGCTGGCGATCCTCGCCACGCTGCGCCAGGAGCACGAACTCGCCATGCACGTCCGCGCCGCCGTGAGGAACGACCTGACACCCGCCCAGATCCAGGAGGTCCTGCTGCAGGTAGCCGTCTATGCCGGGGTTCCGGCGGCCAACCGCGCGTTCGCCATAGCGGCCGAGGTGCTGGAGAATGCTACGTAGTCCGCACAGTTGTTCACTTGGCGGCCTATCGATATCGTTTCGGTAGGTGCGGCGAGGAAGGCTGGTTCGGTGTGGCTCAGATCGTGTCGCTGGCCGAGGCGATCGCCGCTGCCATTCACGACGGTGACACCGTCGCGATGGAAGGCTTCACGCACCTGATCCCGCACGCCGCGGGCCACGAGGTGATCAGGCAGCGGCGGCGCGACCTGACCCTGGTCCGGATGACCCCCGACATCATCTACGACCAGCTGATCGGCGCGGGCTGCGCCCGCAAGCTGGTGTTCTCCTGGGCCGGCAATCCAGGCGTGGGATCGCTGCACAGGTTCAGGGATGCCGTCGAGCACGCGTGGCCGGTCCCGCTGGAGATCGAGGAGCACAGCCACGCGGGCATGGCCAACAGGTACGTCGCCGGGGCATCCGGGCTGCCGTTCGCGATCCTGCGCGGCTACCGAGGGACCAGCCTGCCCAGCCAGACCGCAGGCGTCGCGGAAGTGGTCTGCCCGTTCACCGGCGAGCGGCTGACCGCCGTCTCCGCGCTCCGGCCGGACGTCGCCGTCGTCCACGCCCAGCAGGCGGATCGCATGGGCAACGTCCAGTACTGGGGGATCACCGGCGTGCAGAAGGAGTGCGTGCTCGCCTCGGCCAGGTCGGTGGTGACCGTCGAGGAGATCGTCGACGTACTCGACCCGCGGCCGGGCGCGGTCGTGCTGCCGTCCTGGGCGGTCAGCTACGTAGCTGCCGTGCCCGGCGGTGCGCACCCGTCCTACGCGCTGGGCTATTCGGCCCGGGACAACGACTTCTACCTGGCCTGGGACGCCATCAGCAGGGACCGGGTCAGGTTCGCCGCCTGGCTCGACGAGCACGTCTACCGGAGTCCGGCCGGCCCGGCCGGCGATGCGGATCCCGTGCTGGCCGGGGACCCAGGAACCGCCCGATGAGCTATACGGCCGACGAGATGATGACCGTCACGGCCGCGCACGCGCTGCGCGACCGGATGACCTGCTTCGTGGGGATCGGCCTGCCGAGCGAGGCCGCCAACCTGGCCCGCGTGACGCACGCGCCCAACCTGGTCCTGATCTACGAGTCGGGCACGATCGGCGCCAAGCCAGCCGTCTTGCCGCTGTCGATCGGCGACGGCATCCTGGCCGAGACCGCCGACTCCGTGGTCAGCGTCCCGGAGATCTTCAACTACTGGCTGCAGCCCGGCCGGATCGACGTGGGCTTTCTCGGCGCCGCCCAGCTGGATAAGTTCGGCAACATCAACACCACGGTGATCGGCGACGACTACGCCGATCCGAGGGTCAGGCTGCCGGGCGCGGGCGGGGCACCCGAGATCGCGGCGGCCTGCCGGGAGGTCATCGTCGTGATCAGGCAGTCGCGCCGGACGTTCGTGGACCGGGTCGATTTCGTGACCTCCGTGGGCTTCGGCGACGGCCCGGGCAGCAGGCAGCGGCTCGGCCT
>JADGPC010000070.1 GCA_017882645.1 Streptosporangiales bacterium
ACTGTCTCGATGGGGCTGGGCGCGATCGACGCGGTCTACCAGGCCAGGTTCAACCGCTACCTGCTGGCCAGGCAGCTCAGGGACACCAGCCGGTCGCGAGTATGGGCATTCCTCGGCGACGGGGAGACCGACGAGCCCGAGGTGCTCGGCGCGATCGGGCTCGCCGCCCGGGAGGAGCTCGACAACCTCACCTTCGTGATCAACTGCAACCTGCAGCGGCTGGACGGGCCGGTCCGCGGCAACGGCAAGATCATCCAGGAGCTTGAGGCGTTCTTCCGCGGCGCGGGCTGGAACGTGGTCAAGGTCATCTGGGGCCGCGACTGGGACCCGCTGCTGGCCCAGGACGTCGACGGCGTGCTGGTGAACGAGATGAACACGACTCCGGACGGCCAGTTCCAGACTTACGCCGTGGAGTCGGGCGCCTACACGCGCGAGCACTTCTTCGGCAGCGACCCGAGGCTGCGGGCGATCGTCTCGCACCTGTCCGACGACCAGGTCAGGAACCTGTCCAGGGGCGGGCACGACTACCGCAAGGTCTACGCCGCGTTCAAGGCGGCCACCGAGCACGTCGGCCAGCCGACAGTGATCCTCGCCCACACCATCAAGGGCTGGACGCTCGGCCCCGATTTCGAGGGCCGGAACGCTACCCACCAGATGAAGAAGCTGACCGTCGCCGAGCTGAAGGACTTCCGCGACCGGCTCTACCTGGAGATCCCCGACTCGGCGCTGGAGGCGGAGCTGCCGCCGTATTACCACCCCGGCGAGCAGTCCGACGAGATTCAGTACATGAAGGAGCGCCGCAAGGCGCTCGGCGGCTACCTGCCCAAGCGGGTCGTGCGATCCAGGCCGCTGGTGCTGCCCGGGGACAGCAGCTACGACGAGCTGCGGCGCGGGTCGGGCAAGCAGCAGGTGGCCACCACGATGGCTTTCGTCAGGCTGCTCAAGGACCTGATGAAGGACCCGGAGATCGGCCACCGGTTCGTGCCGATCATCCCGGACGAGGCCCGTACCTTCGGGATGGACTCGCTATTCCCGACGGCGAAGATCTACTCCCCGCACGGTCAGTCCTACGAGGCGGTGGACCGCGCTCTGCTGCTGTCCTACAAGGAATCCGAGCAGGGCCAGATCCTGCACGAGGGGATCAGCGAGGCCGGAGCGATGGCCTCGACGATCGCGACGGGCACGTCGTACGCCACCCACGGCACGCCGATGATCCCGATCTACATCTTCTACTCGATGTTCGGGTTCCAGCGGACCGGCGACCAGATGTGGGCGATGGGCGACCAGCTCGGCCGCGGGTTCCTGCTCGGCGCCACCGCCGGAAGGACCACGCTGACCGGCGAGGGCCTGCAACACAACGACGGCCACTCTCAGCTCCTGGCCTCCGTCAGCCCCGCCTGCGTGGCCTACGACGCCGCCTGGGGCTACGAGCTGGCCGCCATCGTCAAGAGCGGCCTGCACCGGATGTACGGGTCATCCGACGAGCACCCGCACGGCGAGGACATCTTCTACTACCTCACCGTCTACAACGAGCCGTACGTGCAGCCGGCCCAGCCGCAGGACTACCCGGGCGGCGCGCTGGCCCTCGACGAGGCCATCGTGCGCGGCCTGTACCGGTACTCGGCCCAGGCCGAGGAGGGCGAGCCCAGCGGCAACGGGCCGCGGGCCAGGATCGTGGCATCGGGCGTGGCGGTCCGCTGGGCGCTCGACGCCCAGCGGCTGCTCGCCGCCGACTGGGGCGTCCAGGCCGAGGTGTGGTCGGCGACGTCCTGGACCGAGCTGCGGCGGGAAGGGCTCGCCTGCGAGGAGTGGAACCTGCTGCATCCCGACGAGGCGGCGCGAGTACCTTACGTGACCCGGATGCTGAACGAGCACCCGTTCCCGGTCGTGGCCGTCAGCGACTGGATCAGGGCGGTGCCCGATCAGATCGCCCGCTGGGTGCCTGCGCCCTTCACCTCGCTGGGGACGGACGGCTGGGGTTTCTCCGACACCCGGTCGGCCGCCCGCCGCTTCTTCCACGTCGACGCCGAGTCGGTCACCCTGGCCACGCTGGCCCAGCTGGTCCGCCAGGGTGACCTCAAGCCCGAGGTGCTCACCGAGGCGATCCGCAGGTACCGCCTGGACGTCGCCGTGAGCGAAGCTCTCAGCTGAGCGGCCGGCCGGAAAGCCGAACGCCGGGGTGACCAGGCAGGGCCAGCCACCGTGCCTGGCGCGCACCGGGCATGGCACCCTGATGACGTGAGCGCGAGGGCGAAGCGGGCCATGCCAGACGGCGGACGGGTACGGGCGGACACCATCGCCCGGCTCGAGCAGTCCATGTCCGCTCTCGGGGCGGCGTCGATGACCTCGATGGATCAGCGGCTGCCCTGGTTCCGTGCCCTGTCGGCTGAGAACCGATCCTGGCTCGGCCTGGTCGCCCAGGCCGGTGTCGCTGCCTTCGTCGACTGGGTGAAGCACCCGGAGCGAGGCAGGCCGGCCGTCGCCGGCGAGGTTTTCGGCACGGCGCCGCGCGAGCTGGCCAGGGCCGTCAGCCTCCAGCAGGCCGTCGAGATGGTCCGGATCATTGTCGACGTGGTCGAGAGCCGGGTCGACGACCTCGCCGCGCCCGGCGGGGAGAGCGAGCTGCGCGAGGCCGTGCTCCGGTACACCAGGGAGGTCGCCTTCGCCGCCGCCCAGATTTACGCGAGATCGGCCGAGGCGCGCGGGGCGTGGGATGCGCGGCTGGAGGCGCTGGTCGTCGATTCTCTGGTCCGGGGCGAGATCGACGAGAGCCTGCAGTCCTGGGCCTCGGCGCTGAACTGGTCATCGGCCCCGGTGACCGTCGTCGCGGGCAACGCCGGCGGCGGTGAGCCGGAGGGCCTGATCGAGGAACTGCGCATGCTCGCCAGGCGAGCCAAGTTCGACCTGCTGGCCGGCGTGCACGGGCACCGGCTCGTCGTGATCCTCGGCGGGCCAGGCGACCCGATGCCGGTCGCCAGGCAGCTCGCGGCCAGGTTCGGGCCCGGTCCTGTGGTGGTGAGCCCGGCCGCGGAGAACCTGGAGTCGGCGGCTGACCCGGCCAGGGCGGCGCTGGCCGGGCTGCGGTCCGCGCCCGCCTGGCCGGATGCGCCCCGGCCGGTGCCGGCCGCCGCGCTGCTGCCCGAGCGGGCCCTGGATGGCGACGACAGCGCGCGCGTCGAGCTGATCGAGCACATCTACGAACCGCTGCATCGTGGCGTCGAAGGCGTGGCCGGCCGCGCCGCGGCCAGTGCTGGCCAGTGACCTGCTGCCAGA
>JADGPC010000071.1 GCA_017882645.1 Streptosporangiales bacterium
CCGGAGCAGCGGCCGGGGCGGCCGCCTTCGCCGGCTCCGGCAGTCCCGCCGCGCCGGCGCCGGCCGGCTATCCGGGCGGCGGACCGCAGGACCTGGCCGGAGGGCTGCCGCAGCAGAACATCCCGGGTGCCGCGCCGCCGCAGGGCTACCCCGGCCAGGGGTACGCCGAGCAGGGTTACGGCGGCCAGGGGTACGCGGAGCAGGGGTACGGCGGCCAGGGATACGCGGAGCAGGGGTACGCCGGCCAGGGGTACGCCGGCCAGGGATACGGCGGCCAGGGGTACGGCGGCCAGGACGGGGCGACGCCGCCTGGCATGCCGGGGTTCCAGGGCGGCGGCCTGCAGGGCGGGCCGGCCATGCCAGGGCAGGGCGGCATCCCGCTGTCGCAGCTGGATATGGGGTCGTTCTTCGAGATCCTGATCCCGATCAAGAGCTGGGTGCACGACCGCGGCTGGCGGCAGGGAATCCGGCTGCTGATCATCCCGTACGCGCTGCTGCCGCTCATCTTCCTCCAACTGTTCTCCACCTCCACGTCGCTGAGCTCACCGGGCTGGGCGTACAGCCTGTACATCGCGCCGCTGTGGCTGCTGACGTTCTGGTACCTCATCCGGCCGCCCGTCATCGGCAAGCTCGAAGTAGTGATCGCAATCGGCATCATCATCTGGGTCGTCATCTGGCTGCATGTCGTGACGATCTTCATCAACGACAACTACGCCAATACGCACAACATCCTCGGGTCACTGGTGGTGGGCTACAACGAGGAGATTACGAAGGCACTGCCCGTCCTGATCGCCGCCATCCTCGTGCTCAAGATCAGAAAGCAGAAGCTCGACCCGCGTACCTGGTTCATGATGGGAACTGTCGCTGGCCTGACCTTCGGCATCGTCGAGCAGTCCATCTACACTCCCGCCGCGCTGGTCCAGATTCACGCCGCGCACGCGATCAGCGAGGCTGACGTGGGCGCGCTGTCGTTCGCGTTCCGGGTCTTCGTCGACGGCTTCCAGCACGCGGTCTGGGCCGGCGTGGCCGGCTTCTTCATCGGCATGGCGGTCAACTACCGCCGACGTCGTATCCCGCTGCTGCTGCTGGGCATCAGCATCCCGGCCATCTTGCACGCGCTGAATGACTACACGCTCACGATCTTCAGCACCGTGTGGGTCGGGGTCCTCGTCCAGGCGGTCTCCTTGCTGCTCTTCCTCGGCTACACGCTGTCGGCGTCGACCATCGAGCGCCGGGTCCGCCGCAACCCCAACTTCCGCGGCCAGTCGATCATGATGGAGCGCTTCAGCCAGCCCGATCAGGCCCCGAGCCCCTGACCCGAGCCGCGGTCGGCGCGCCAGGTCGGCTCGGACAAGGCGGAGGCACGTCCAGCAAAGCCCGTCCCATGCTGCCCGCGCCTCAGCCTTGCCTGTCGGCCCATCAAATCCGGCAAACCAGACGATCCTCCACCCGGCCTGGGCGCCCGTCCTCGCGACCAGGGGCGCCCAATCGACTTATCATTATTTTGAGTCATTTTGACCAGCGATTTCTGTCGACTTGCGTCGTCTGCGCCGCGCGAACTGATGACAAGTCATCTTGTCCCTGGCGAGTGGTCGCTGCAGCGTGAAAATTGCCCGGTATAACCCAAGTTTGCCTTCGGGTCAGTCCCGCGTATCGGCGGGCAGCGCTCCGGGAACGTCGCCGGACGGGGCTCCGGCGCCGCCGACGTGGCGGTCAGCTAGCCGACGGTTGCCTCGACGAGCTCGGCGAACCGGAGCAGGTGGACGTCGCCGACGAAATGCTCCCTGGTGTAGGCCTTGCCCGCCGCCCCCATCCGCTCCGCCTCCTCGCGATGGTCGAGCAGCCACCTGACTTCCGAGCCGAACGTGGCCAGATCGGCCGGGTCCTGCAGCAGGATGCCGGTGCCCTCGACGACCTGGTCGACGATGCCGCCCACGGCGGAGCCGACGACGGGCCGCCCCTTCCACATGCCCTCGGCGACGGTCAGCCCGAAGCCCTCGGCGAGGCTCTTCTGCACGATCACGGCGGCGCGCCGCTGAATGGCGTTCACCATCGCCGCGTTCTCCTCGACGTCGTCAAGCGGCAGCGTGACGAGCAGCACCCGCTCACGGGCCTTCGGCGGCAGCCCGTTCCACTGCGCCAGGCACTCGGCGAACACCATGGCGCCTTCCGGATCGTCGGCTACGCCGCTCATGGACGGTCCGACCAGCAGAAGGTAGGCGTTGCCGTCCGGCAGGACATGGCTGGCGAAGCCGCTCATCACGCCGGCCATGTCCTTGAGCCGGTCCCACCGCGAGACCTGGACCACGACCGGGTCACCCGGTTCCGGCCTGCCGTCGCCCATCACCAGCCCGGCGCGGCTGACCTCGCCCTGGGTGCCGTCACTGCGCAGGAAGGAACCCGGGCCGGCCGGATCGTCGCCGTCGTAGACCCCGATGGTGGTCAGGATCGCCCGGACGCTCTCCGGGCCGAGCTCGGCGTTCTTAGCCGAGAACGGGTCGATGGACGGCGGGATGATCCAGGTCCTGGCCCGCGGCACCCACAACGGGGCGAACTGCCGCCTGGTGAAGACGTAGCCATGCGCGGCCGACAGGTAGGGACGCAGGAAATCCCAGGCGGCGCGGGAGATGTCGTTCTGGTGGTCGATGCCGATGTGGCAGCGCCACAGGACCCTGACACCCGCCCGGGCCAGGGCCGCGGTCAGGCCCGCGGTCTGCGGATCGTGCAGGATCGCGATGTCGCCCGGCTGGACCTGGGTTAGCAGTTCGTCCGCGTTCGCGGCGAGGACCTGCTCGTAATAGCGGGCGTCGGCGCTGCCGACCGGATCCGGCTGCCCGTCAGCGCCGTGGATCTGGTTATGCAGCCGCTTGGTGATGCCGAAGAACTCCGGGTCGCCGCCGATGATGGTCCAGCGGATCGCGATGTCGGCCCCGGCCACGTATCCGACGATGACCTGCAGCATCTCCGCGACCCCGCCGCCGACGGCGACCGAGCTGACATTCCAGATCGTGCGGCCCGCGAGCCGCTTCCTGACCCGCGCCGCGACCGTCATCAGCCGTTCGTAACGCTCGTGGCCGATGACCGGCTCGAGCCTGGCGACTGGCAGCCTTCGCTCGGCCACCTCGTGAAGGAGGGTCACCCTCCCATCATTGGCCATCGCGCGGCGTCGCGGAAACCCCGGGTTCCGGTCCTGGCTGCCGCTACTGGCCGCCAGGCTCGGTGACGAAGTCGATCAGCTCCTCGACCCGGCCGAGGAAGGCCGGCTCCAGATCGGCGAAGCTAGTCACCGAGCGCAGGATCCGCTGCCATCCGGCGGCCGTGTCCTCCGGCCACCCGATGGCCCGGAGCACGCCTTCCTTCCACGGGATGCCGCGCGGGACATCCGGCCAGCGCGTGAGTCCCAGCACCGCGGGCTTCACCGCCGCCCAGACGTCGATGAAGGGATGCCCGACCACGAGCACGTGCGGCGAGGTGACCTGCACCGCGATCCTGCTTTCCTTGGAACCGCCGACCAGGTGGTCAACGAGAACTCCGAGCCTGCGCTGCGGCGCCGGGCTGAATCCGACCACGATCGCGGGCAGGTCGTCGATGCCGCCCAGGTACTCGACCACGACGCCGACGTCGCGCAGATCGTCGCCCCAGATTTTCTCGACCAGCTCGGCGTCGTGCCGGCCCTCGACGTAGATCCTGCTCGCGCGGGCGACCTTGGCCCGGCTCTGCGGTGCGGCGACGGACCCGGAGGCGGTCGTCCGGACGGACCCGGCCGGACCAGGTGCCGTCGCCCCCCGCGCGCCCGCGCCGGGCACCGGCCTGACCAGCGTGACGGGCTGGCCTTCCAGCAGGAACGACCCGGCCCCGAACGGGAACGCCCGACGCCGGCCATGCCTGTCCTCCAGCGTGACGGCGTCCTTCTCCCAGCCCACGACGGCCCCGCAGAACTCCCCGGCCGAGTCCTCCACGACCAGCCCGAACTCGGCTGGCACCCGCGGGTAGTCAGGACGCTCGCGCCGCCTGGCCCCGGCGGCCAGCACGTCGGCCTCGTACCGCTTGCTCCGCATCCGGTGTGCTCTCCTGGTCAGCTCAGCTGCGCCCGGCAGCGGTTCAGCCGTGGATCACGGCGGTGTCGTGGCAGAAATGCACTCGCGCAGGCGCCGCCGCCTTGATTCGCTGCAGCGAATCGCCCCAGGCCGCCCGGTCGCTGGCCTGCCCGTCCGGCAGCCTGGCGTCAGCGGGCCCGCCGTACTGCACCGACGTGTAAGCGGCGTCGCCGATCAGCACGTCCGGGCCGCCGTCTGTCGTGGCGACCAGCACGGACTGATGCCCCGACGTGTGTCCGGGGGTAGCGATCACCGATACTCCCGGCACGATCTCGGTGTCCCCGTCGAGCAGCTCGAACCGCGCGTTCATGAAGTCGAACCAGTCG
>JADGPC010000450.1 GCA_017882645.1 Streptosporangiales bacterium
CGGTCAAGCGTGGAGTCCAGGAAGGCGCCGAAGGCGCCGCTGCTCCCGGTGATCCTGGCCAGCGCTCCGTCCAGCATGTCGGTCAGCACGAATACCGTGCAGACCACCGTCCCGACGAACAGGTGACCAGTCGGGAACAGGGTCAGGGCTCCGGCCGTCACGCCGACGGCCCCGATGACCGTCAGCATGTTCGGGGTCAGCGGGGTGCGCGCGAGAGCCTTCCCCACTGGCGTCAGCAGCTGGGCAAGGCCGGGTCTCAGCACCTTCAGCATGTCCGTTTGATCTTACTGGCGGTTGATCAAGCCGTTTCACCAACGGGCCGCGCATCTCGGGTCAGGCAGCGCCAGGCGAGCCGATTGGGGCCGGGGGCTTGTAGTCGCGGAGCAGTGGGTAAAGGCTGGCACCAGCAGCAGAGCGAACACGGACACAAGGAGGCGGTGGTATGGCGGAGAAGGCAACATCGGGCGCCGCCGGCAGGGCACCAGCGGCCGGCCAGCCCGAGAACGTGCGCAACGTTGTACTGGTCGGCCACTCCGGCGCAGGGAAGACGACGCTGGCTGAGGCGTTGCTGGCCGCGACAGGCACGATCCAGCGGACCGGCCGCGTGGAGGACGGCAGCACCGTCAGCGATTTCGACGAGGTGGAGATCAGGCAGCAGCGCTCGGTCAACCTGACCCTGACGCCGTTCGTGCACAACGACGTCAAGGTGAACCTCCTGGACACGCCCGGTTACGCCGACTTCGTCGGAGACCTGCGGGCGGGCCTGCGAGCGGCCGATGCCGCCCTCTTCACCGTCTCCGCCGCCGACGGCGTCGACGGCCTGACCTCGATGCTGTGGGACGAGTGCGCCAACGCGGGCACGCCGCGAGCCGTCGTCATCACCAAGCTGGACCACCACCGGGGCGACTTCAGCGAGTCACTCGACGCGTGCCGGACCGCCTTCGGCGAGTCAGTCGCACCCCTGTACCTGCCGGTCGGCGATGGCCAGGGCACCGTCCGCGGCCTGATCGGGCTGCTGTCCCAGCGGTATTACGAGTATTCAGGCGGAAATCGCGCCGAGCGCGATCCCGATCCTGGCGATGTCGACCAGCTGGAAGTGTTCCGCGGCGCCCTGATCGAGTCGATCATCCAGGAGAGCGAAGACGAGAGCCTGATGGACAGGTACCTGTCCGGCGAGGAGATCGACCAGAAGATCCTGATCGAGGACCTGGAGAAAGCGGTTGCCAGAGGCAGTTTCTACCCGGTGATACCCGCCGCGGCGCTGCAGGGCATCGGCCTGACCGAGCTGCTCGAGCTGATGACGCAGGCGTTTCCCTCGCCCCAGGAGCATCCGCTGCCAGCCGTGACCACGATCGACGGCAAGCCGGTCGGCGGGATCAGCTCCGATCCGGAGGGCCCGCTGCTCGCCGAGGTGGTCAAGACCACCTCGGACCCGTACGTCGGCCGGATCAGCCTGGTCCGCGTCTTCTCCGGGACGCTGCGCCCGGACGCGGTCGTGCACGTCTCCGGTCACGGCCGGGCGGCCAGCGGGCACGCCGACCACGACCTGGACGAGCGGATCGGCGCCCTGACCTCGCCGCTCGGCAAGCAGCAGCGCACCATCGCCTCCTGCGTCGCCGGTGACATCTGCGCGGTGGCCAAGCTGACCAGCGCCGAGACGGGCGACACGCTCTCGGAGAAGGAGCGGCCGCTGCTGATGGAAGCCTGGGCGATGGCCGAGCCGCTGCTGCCGGTCGCGATCTCCGCGAAGTCCAAAGCGGACGAGGACAAGATGTCCCAGGCACTGGCCAGGCTGGTCGCCGAGGACTCCACCCTGCGGCTGGAGAACAACGCCGAGACGCACCAGCTCGTCCTGTGGTGCATGGGCGAGGCACACACCGATCTGCTGCTCGACCGGCTGTCCAGCCGGTATGGCGTGGCGGTCGAGACGGTAGTGCTGCGGGTGCCGCTCAGGGAGACGGTCGGCAGCAAGGCGAACGGCCTCGGCCGGAACGTCAAGCAGTCCGGCGGGCACGGCGAGTTCGCGATCTGCCATATCGAGGTGGAGCCGCTGCCGTCGGGAAGCGGGCTGGAGTTCGTCGACAAGATCGTCGGCGGCGTCGTGCCCCGGCAGTTCATCCCGTCGGTGGAGAAGGGCATCCGGGCCCAGATGGAGCAGGGGGTCATCGCCGGCTACCCGATGGTCGACATCAAGGTGACGCTGTACGACGGCAAGGCGCACTCGGTCGACTCCTCGGACATGGCGTTCCAGAAGGCAGGTCGCGCCGCACTGCGCGACGCGGCCGACAAGGCGCAGCCGCAGCTGCTCGAGCCAGTGGACGAGGTATCGGTGCTGATCGGGGACGACTACGTCGGCGCCGTCATGTCCGATCTGTCGTCGCGGCGCGGGCGCGTGCTCGGCACCGAGCCGGTGGCCGGGGGCCGGACGCTGGTCAAGGCCGAGATTCCCGAGCTGGAGCTGACCAGGTACTCGATCGACCTGCGGTCGATCTCCCAGGGCACCGGCTCGTTCTCCCGCTCCTACCTGCGCTACGAGCCCCTCCCCTCCCACCTGGCCGAGAAAGTCACGTCCGAAGCCAAGTCCGGTTAGACCTTTCCCGGAAGGTCGCAGCGGGCAGCACAGGTGACCCCGACCCTGGCATAACGCATAGGCCGGGGTCACTGTGCAACCCGCTCGAACTCGGACGAAGGGTTACTGACCTTCCTTCCAGGCTGCGGCGAGGATGTCGCGGGTCTCGGACAGGAGCTGAGGCAGGACCTTGGTCTGGGCGACGATGGGCATGAAGTTGGAGTCGCCGCCCCAGCGGGGAACGACGTGCTGGTGCAGGTGGGCAGCGATCCCGGCGCCGGCTACGCCGCCCATGTTCATGCCGATGTTGAAGCCCTGGGCACCGGAGACGGCGCGCAGGACGCGCATCGCGATCTTGGTGAAGCGCGCGAGCTCGGCTGTCTCGGCCTCGTCCAGGTCGGTGTAGTCGGCGACGTGGCGGTTCGGGCAGACCAGCAGGTGCCCGCTGTTGTACGGATACAGGTTGAGCACCGCGAAGACCAGCGTGCCGCGCGCGACGATGAGGCCGTCGACGTCGGTGAGTTCCTGAACGTGGTCGAACGGGCAGCCTTCGTCGGCACCGGCGCCACCGGGCTTGTTCTCGCCCTTGATGTAGGCCATGCGGTGCGGCGTCCACAGCCGCTGAAAGCCGTCCGGCGTGCCGGCGCCGAACTGGCGCACCGGCTCGGCCGCTCCGCTATCCACCATGGAATGCAGCATAAGTGGCGCTGCTGCGACCCAGCCGACCCGCCCGGCCATGATCACGGAAGCCTGTCGACCTCGGTTGCTGAGAGACTTCCGTGATCATGAAATAGCGGCCCGGTCAGACCTGGATGCGTTGCTCGACGGCGGCGACGATCTCCTCGATGGCCTCGTCGACGGGGACGCCGTTGCGCTGCTCGCCGCTGCGGTAGCGGAACGAGACGGCTCCGGCGGCGATGTCGTCATCGCCTGCCAGCAGCATGTACGGCACCTTCTGCTGCTGAGCAGTCCTGATCTTCTTCTGCATCCGTTCCGAGCCAGCGTCGACCTGGACCCTGATCCCCCGCCCGCGCAGCCGGTTGGCGACGTCTTCGAGGTACGGAACGTGCGCGTCGGAGATCGGGATCCCGACCACCTGGATCGGGGCCAGCCAGGGCGGGAACGCTCCCGCATAGTGCTCGACCAGGATCCCGAAGAACCGCTCGATCGAGCCGAACAGGGCGCGGTGGATCATCTGCGGCCGCTGCCTGGTGCCGTCCGCGGCGGTGTACTCGATGCCGAACCGGCCGGGTTCCTGGAAATCGACCTGCAGCGTGGAGAGCTGCCAGCGGCGGCCGATCGCGTCTTTCACGTGGACGTCGATCTTGGGCGCGTAGAACGCGCCCTCGCCCTCCGCGATCACGTAAGGCAGCCCCGAGACGTCCAGCGCGTGCTTCAGGGCCGCCTCGGCCTTATCCCACTCGTCGATCTCGCCGACGAACTTCTCCGGCCTGGTCGATAGCTCGGCCTCGAACTCGGTCAGGCCGTAGTCCCGCAGCAAGCCGACGACGAAGTCGAGCAGGCTGGCCAACTCGTCCGCGAGCTGATCGGGGCGGCAGAAGATATGAGCATCGTCCTGGGTGAACCCGCGGGCCCTGGTCAGCCCGTGCACCACACCGGACTTCTCGTACCGGTACACCGTCCCGAACTCGAACAGC
>JADGPC010000451.1 GCA_017882645.1 Streptosporangiales bacterium
CACTCACCTGGAACCGATCTCACGCGGTCACGCCGCCGTCAGCCATCACCACCGCGCCCTGCAGGTAACTCGCGTCCGCGGAGGCGAGGAACGCGACAGCGGCGGCGATCTCGGCAGGCGATCCGATCCGGCCGGTCGGAGTGCCCGCCTCGAACCTGGCCATCGCCGGCTCGTCGTGCCGGATCCAGTCGGCCATCTCGGTATCGATCAGGCCGGGGCAGACGCAGTTCACCCGCACTCCGTCCGGCCCGTGGTCGATAGCCAGGCTCCTGGTCAGCAGCACGAGGCCGCCCTTCGACGCGCAGTAGGCCGCGCGCCGGCGACCGCCGCGCACGCCGGCCGTGGAGGCGATGTTGACGATGCAGCCGTCGCGCGCCTCGATCATGGCGGGCAGGAACTCACGGCAGGTCAGGAACGGTCCCTTCAGGTTGGTGTCCAGGACCCTGTCCCACTCCTGCTCGTCCAGGTCGGGCAGAAGCTGGATGCTGAACACGCCGGCGGCGTTGACGAGCAGCCACGGCTCGCCGAGATCCCGCCTGATGCTGGCGGCGGCCCGGCCGACCGAGGTGGCGTCGCGGAGGTCAGCGGCGTAGCCGCGGGCGGCAGGAAGCTCGCTGGTCAGGTCGGCCAGGCCGGCCTCGCGCAGGTCCACGCAGGCGACGGTGAAACCGTCGGCGGCCAGCCGCCGGCAGATCGCCGCGCCGATCCCGCCCGCCGCACCCGTCACGACGGCGACCCGCGAGCTCACACGACTTCCGCGATGGACCTGGTGAGCAGGATCGCGGCGCAGAACGAGCGGTACACGGCCAGCGGATCGTCACCGCTGAACCGCAGCTCGCGCGGCCCGGTGCGGTCCACGCCGCGGACCCAGGTCGCGGCCTCGGCGATGTCAGTCGTCCGGACCGAGATCTCGAGGACGGCGGACCGCAGCGGCGGCGGGCCAGCGGCCGCGGCTCCGGTGACCGCGCGCTGCGCGGTCTCGCGGATCAGCGCGCAGGCGGCGTCCGGGTGCAGGCTGTGCGCGGCCAGCCTGCTGACGTGCTCCTTGACGATGGCGCTGTGCACGCCGGGGATCAGCGCGGCCGTCTCCTCGCACGCGCACCTGTCCCCGGTCACCAGCACGACCGGAACGCCGTAGTGCGCCGCGACCAGCGCGTTAATGCCTGCCTCGCCGGTCACCGCGCCATCCAGCCGCGCCTCAACCACCGCGCGCGGGTTATAGGTATGCGACAGGCCCGCTGGTGCGCCCACCGACCCGTGATAGGAGATGAACAAGACCGCGTCGAAACTGCCGTCCAGCCCCTGCATCATGTACAGCGGCTTATGGCTGCCGGAAATGTACGAAGCGCCGCCCGCCAGTTCGGCGGGCGGCAAGTTGCGCATCGTCGAGTGCGAGTCGTTGACGACGATCTCGGTCGCCCCGGCTGCTAGCGCGCCCTCGATCGCCGCGTTCACCTCGGCGAGCAGCAGCCGCCGCCCGGCCGCCGCCTCCGGCCCGGTGCCGACGCACTGCTCCCAGTCGACGACGCCGGCTGTTCCCTCCATGTCGCTGGACACGAAGACCTTCATATCTGGCGTCTCTCCTCGATCCGGTAGGTGTCGTCGCTGGCCGTCATCACGCTGTAGGTCGCGCCCGGCCTGGTCGAGGCTCCGCCGTGGCTGCCGTCCGGGGTCAGGCAGAGCGCCTGGAGCGGGGACCGGAACTCGTCCGGCAGGTCAGCCGTCTCAGCGAGAGCGGCGGCGCAGGCTCCGGCCGGATCGTGCCCGGCCTGGAGCGCGAGCAGCACGGAGCGGGCGGTATTCGCCCGGATCGCCAGCTCGCCCCGGCCGGTGCAGGCGGCCCCGCCGACCCGGTTGTCGCAGTAGTTGCCGGCGCCGATCAGCGCCGAGTCACCGACGCGCCCCGGGTACTTCCACGGGTAGCCGCTGGTGCTGACGGCGACCGCGAGGTTGCCCGCCGCGTCGAGCGCGAGCACGTTGACCGTTCCCCACGGCCCGCCGTGCGGCGTCATGGCGGCGAGGCGCTCGATCACCTGCTGCCGGTAGATCGCCTCCCCGGCACCATGCTTGGCCTGCGCCTGCGCCAGCGCGCCCGGCTCGAGCCCGTCCTGCCACAGCTGCCTGGCCTCGTCGGTCAGCGTCGGGCCGCGTTCGATCCCGACCTCGTCGGCGAACCGCTCGGCGCCCGCTCCGACCAGCAGCAGGTGCTGCGGCAGCTGGTCACAGACGGCCCTGGCGATCGTGATCGGGTGCGGGAACCCGGTGACGGCCGCGACGGCGCCTGCTCGGCGGGTCGCGCCGTCCATGATCGACGCGTCGAGCTCGACCTCGCCGAGCAGGTTCGGCAGGCCGCCGACGCCGACGTAATGGTCGGCTTCGTTGGCCTCGACCGTCCGCACCGCGGCCTCCACGGCGTCCATGGCACTGGCGCCGCCGCGCAGCAGGTCCATCCCGGCGGCCAGGCCGACCTCGCCGCGCTCGCTGGCCAGGATGACGGGGGTGATGGCTCGGGACACGTTCAGTCCTTCCGCTGCTGCTGCCGGGGAACCCCGGGCGCCACGGCGGGCGGCGCGGCCGCCGCTGGCGCGGCCAGCGCCGCCGCTGACGGCGCGGCCGTGAAGGCGAAATGGCAGGCCGCCTGGTGCGCAGGAGCACCGATGTCCTGGGTCAGGGCCGGATCGGCGGTCTCGCAGATCTCCTGGGCGATCGGGCACCTGGTGCGGAACCGGCAGCCGGCCGGGATCCGCAGCGCGCTCGGCATGTCGCCGGCCACGGCCGGCCCGCTGTCGGCCGCGGTGATCTGGCTGGACGCGCTGTCGGCCAGCCGCGGAATGGCGGCCAGCAGGCCTTTCGTGTAGGGGTGCCGGGGGTTGCTGAACAGCTGCTCGGTCGGGGCCACCTCGACGATCCGGCCCAGGTACATGACGGCGACCCGGTCGCACAGGTGCCGGACCACCGCCAGGTTGTGCGAGATGAGCAGCAGCGTGAGACCCAGCTCACCGCGCAGGTCACGCAGCAGGTTCAGGATCGTCGCCTGGACGCTGACGTCCAGCGCCGAGACCGGCTCGTCGGCCACGAGGATGTCCGGCCTGAGCGCCAGCGCCCTGGCGATCGCGACCCGCTGGCGCTGGCCGCCGGAGAACTGCCTGGGGTAGGCGGGCAGCGCGTCCGGGCCGAGGCCGACCAGGGTCAGCAGTTCCGTGCTGTACGCCTCGACCTCGCCCGACGGCACGATGTGATGGACCCGGAGCAGCTCGCGGAGCATGCCGCCGACCGTGAGCCGGGGGTTCAGCGACGAGTACGGGTCCTGGAAGACCATCTGGATCCGCCGCTGGTCGGCGCGCGACCGGCGGGTCGGCAGCACCCGGCCATCGAAGCGGATCTCGCCTTGGTCTACCGAGCGCAGCCCGGCCAGCGCCAGGGCCAGGGTCGACTTGCCCGATCCTGACTCGCCGACCAGCGCCAGCGCCTCTCCCCTGGCCAGGGCGAGGTCGACGCCGTCCACGGCGCGCAGCAGCCGCTGCTGCTGCCGGACCCTGGCCGCAAGGGCAGAGCCGACCGCGAAGGAGACCGCGACGCCGGCGGCGGACAGCAGCGGAGCGGTACCGGTTACTCCGGCCGCCCCGTCCAGCGCGGCGCCGGTCCCGGGCCCGCCCGGCTGGCCAGCGGCGGCGGTCACGGACCGACCCGATCAGCGGCGACGGCGTCCTGGCAGCGCTCGTAATGCAGGCAGGCCGTCGCCCGGGACCTCGACCCGCCCGGCAGCTCGCGCAGCGGCGTCGGCTGCACCTTGCAGTCCTCCTCGGCGAACTCGCAGCGCGGATGGAACCGGCATCCGGACGGCGGGGTAACCAGGCTCGGCGGCGAGCCGGGGATCGCTACCAGCGAGTTGCGAACGTACTCCACGTCCGGAGCCGACCTGACCAGCCCCAGCGTGTAGGGGTGACGCGGATCGAGCAGCACCTCGCGCACGTCCCCGGTCTCGACCAGCTGGCCGCCGTACATGACGGCGACCCGCTGGCACAGCTGGGCCACGACCGGCAGGTCGTGCGTGACGAAGATCAGGCTGACGCCGGAATCGGCGCACAGCCGGGCCAGCAGCCGCAGGATCTGGTCCTGGATGGTGACGTCAAGCGCGGTCGTCGGCTCGTCGCAGAGGATGATCTCGGGATCACAGGACAGCGCGATCGCGATCATGACCCGCTGCCGCATGCCGCCGGAGAACTCGTGCGGGTAAGCGCGGAACCGCCGCTCGGGGTCGGGTATGCCGACCCGCCGCATCAGCTCGAGCGCGCGTTCGGCGGCCTTCGACCTGCTGTACCCCATGTGCACCCGCGGGCCCTCGGCGATCTGATGCCCGACCCGCATGACCGGGTTGAGCGCGCTCATCGGCTCCTGGAAGACCATCGACATCTTCGGGCCGCGGATGTGGTTGAGATCGGAGTTGGACAGCGGCACCAGGTCCACGCCGTCGAGCACGATCTGGCCGGACGTGATCCGCGCCTCGGGCGGCAGCACGCCGAGGATCGCGCGCAGCGTCATGCTCTTGCCTGATCCGGACTCGCCGACCAGGCCGAGTGCCTCGCCGCCGGCCACCTCGAGCGACACTCCGTCGACCGCCCTGACCGTGCCGTGGCGGGCGGCGATCTGCACATGCAGGTCGCTGACCTCCAGCATCGGCCCGGCGACGGCCGGCCCGGCCGCGGCCGGCCCGGCCGTCCCGCGCTTCGTCATATCAGGCCCGGTCATGACTGACCCGGCCTGATCAGGTCGGCGAGCCCGTCACCGATCAGCGACAGGGACAGGCCGACGACGACGACCGCGAGTCCCGGGAAGGTGGTCAGCTGCCAGTGCGTGGTCAGGAAGTTCTGGCCGTCATTGATCATCGACCCGAGATCAGGTGTCGGCGGCGGGACGCCGAGCCCGAAGTAGCCGAGCGTCACGATGGCCAGAATGGTCTGCACGATGTCGGACATGGAATAGATGATCGCCTGGCTGATGACGTTCGGCAGCAGGTGACGTCTGATGATGCGGACGGATGACAAGCCGCCTCCCCGGGCGGCGAGCACGTAGTCCTGGCGCTTGGCCACGAGGATCTCGCCGCGGATGATCCGGGCGTAGGAGACCCAGCCGACCAGCGTGATCGCGATGTAGATGCTGCGCTGCCCGGGACCGAGCACAAAGACCAGCGCGATGATCAGCACGTAGAACGGGAACGCCACCACGATGTCGACCAGGCGCATGAGCACGGTGTCCACCGAGCCGCCGAAGTACCCGGCGATGCTGCCCGTCACGGTCCCGATGCAGAACGGCAGCAGCACGGCAATGATGCCGATCCGCAGGTCGGTGCGCAGGCCGTAGAGCAGCCGGGCGAACGTGTCACGGCCGGTCTGATCGGTGCCGAGCCAGTGCTGGGCGCTCGGCCCGAGCAGGCTGGCGCCGAGATTCTGGTGGATCGGGTTGTAGGGCGTCAGCAGCGGCGCCGCCGCCGCGGCTAGGACGATGATCCCGAGCAGGATCAGCCCGCTGGCCAGCGCGGGCTGGCGGTACCAGCGCCTCGCGCCGCGGGGCTGCGCGTGCTCTGCTGCCTCGGCCGCTAGCACCGGCTCGGGGAACGAGATCGCGCTCACCTTTCCGCCCGCCTCACCGGTCGAACCTGACTCTTGGGTCAAGCGCGGCATAGGACAGGTCGGCGAGCAGGTTGACCAGCACGACGAGTACTCCGAACACGAGCGTCACGCCCTGCACGACCGGGAAGTCACGCTGGAAGATCGAGTTGATCATCAGCTGGCCGATGCCCGGGATCGCGAAGATGAACTCGATGATGACCGTGCCGCCGATCAGGAAGCCGATGTTGATGCCGAGCACGGTGACCGCGGGGATGACGGCGTTGCGCAGCACGTGCCGCAGGAACAGCCGCGGGCCTGGCACGCCCTTCGACTTGGCCGTGGTGATGTACTCGGCGCCGAGCACGTTCAGCATGCTGGCCCGCAGGCTGCGGATCACCACCGGCGCCAGCGCGATGGCCACCGTCAGCGCGGGCAGGAACATTGAGTGCAGGTGGCCGCCGAATCCCGTGCCGTAGCCGCTGACCGGGAAGGCGTGCACATGGATCGCGAGCGCGTAGACCAGCAGGATCCCGACCCAGAACGGCGGCATCCCCAGGCCGACCAGCGGCACCGCCCGCACGACATGGTCGCGCACCGCGTCCTTGCGGGTCGCCGCGATCATGGCTAGCGGGACGCTGACTGCCACGGCGAGCACTGCGGCGTAACAGATCAGCCAGAGCGTGGGCGGCAGCCGGCTGAGGATCAGCCCGGCCGCCGGTACGCCGTAGTACAGGCTCTGGCCCAGGTTGCCGTGCATGAGGCGGTCCATGAACAGCCAGTACTGGCTGACCAGGGGCCGGTCCAGGCCCCATTGCCGGTGCAGGATCGCGATCCGCTGGGGCGTGGCGTGGATGCCGAGAACGGTCCGTGCCGGGTCACCAGGAATCAGGTGGATCATGAAGAACACGACGATCGTCACGCCGATGGCGACCGGGATGAGCATCAGCAGCCGCCGGAAGACGAATGTCATCCGTCCCAACGACTACCTCGTTTCCGGCCGGCGCCCGGCGGGGCGCACCGCGGTGCGCCCCGCCGGACCACGCGAAGTCCCGTTGAGCAAGATCGTCACTTGCTCAGCCAGACGTTCTCCATGTGCATGTTGCCGAGCGGCGTCACGAAGAAGCCGTGCACGTTGCTCGTAGCGGCGTACGGGTACGGCGAGTAGTACAGGAAGGCCATGAACGCGTCGTTCGCGGCGCCGGCCTGGACGGTGTTGTAGAACTTCTGCCGGGCCGCCCGGTCGGTCGTCGTCTCCGCGCTGTGCGTGGCCTTGACCACGGTCGGGTTGTCGTAGGCGGTGAAGAAGGACTTGGCGCCCGACTTCGGATCCACCGCGAAGGTCGCTCGCTCGTCCGGGTCCGGGATGTCCATCGTCCACAGCGTCAGGACCATGTCGTACTTGAGCGTCTGCTCGTCGTTGTTGACCACGTTCGGGTCGAGCTGGGTGATGTTCAGCTTGATGCCGAGCGGCTTCAGCTCGGACTGCAGGATCGTGGCGATGGTCACGTAGTCGGAGTTGCCCGCGGGCACCAGGATCGTGGTCGTGAAGCCGTGCGGCACGCTGGACTTCGCCATCTCGGCCTTGGCCTGGGCCAGGTTGAACTGCAGGCCGGGGGTGCTGGCCTGGTAGAACGGCACCTGCGGCGGGAACAGCGAGTTGGCGGGCTTGCCGTTGCCGAACAGGACCGCCTTGACCAGCGCGTTCCGGTCAATGGCCAGCGAGATGGCGCGCCGCACGTGGACGTCCTGGAACGGCTTGCGCAGCTCGTTGAAGGCCAGGTAGTTGGTCTGCGTGGAGTTGAACAGGTGCATCACGACACCGGGCGTCGACTTCAGGCTCGACACCGTGGACCAGGCCGGGGTCTGGTCGATCTGGGCCTGGCCGCCCTTCAGCTGAAGTTCCCTGGTGTTGTCGTTCGCCACGTCGGTCCAGGTAATGCTGTTCAGGTAGGGCAGGCCATGCTGCCAGTAGAACGGGTTGCGCACGAGCTTGAGCGCCTGGCCCTTGTGCCAGTAGTCCCACTTGAGCGGCCCGGTGCCGATCGGGTGCTGGTAGAACTGGGCCTCGGTCTGGCCGTCGTAGTTGTTGGGCACGATCCCGTTGGCGAAGATCGACAGGTCGGCGAGCAGCGGCGCCCACGGGAACTTGAGGTGGATGACGACCGTGCTCGGGTTGGGGGCGTCCACCGAGCTGATCGCCGAGTCCAGGTAGGCCCAGCCCTGCGTGGCCTTGCGGTTCTGGTCGATCGAGAACTTCACGTCGGCCGACGTCATCGGCTTGCCGTTGGAGAACTTGACGCCCGGCCGGAGCTTGAAGGTGTAGGTCTTCTTGTCCGCCGAAATCGTGTAACTGGTGGCCAGCCAGGGCTTCACGCCCTTCCCGTTGTTGGTCACCGTGTAGAGCGGCTGGAAGATCTGCTCGAAGATCCAGATCGAGTTGTTGTCGAACACCGTCGTGTTGTTCATCGACTGCGCGTCCTGAACGGCCGCGAAGACGAGGTTGCCGCCGTGCACGGGACCGCCGGCCGCGGCGGTGCCGCCTGCGCCGCCGGCGCCGCCGTGACCGAACAGTCCCGCGGTGCCGCCGTGACCGCCGACACCCCCGGTACCGCCCGCCGCGGCGATCCCGCCAGGCCCCCCGGCACCGCCGGCACCGTTGAGCATCCCGCCACCCCCCCCCCCCCCCCC
>JADGPC010000452.1 GCA_017882645.1 Streptosporangiales bacterium
CTGATCGCCAGACAGGTGCGCCGTGTGCTCGGCTCACGGCACGTCGAATAGTTATGCGGCGTCTCCCTCATGGGGAACGTCCGCATTTGCCGCAATTAGCTCGCGTCGGGGCGGGCAGGATCCTTCCCGGAGGGCGAAACGTTCGTCCCACGCCTGGTCCGCCGACGCTGACCTCTGCGCCCCTTACCCGGCCGTGTCGGCAGCTGGTACCGGCCAGAACCGACAGATGGCATAACAATGCACGACGGCGAGGGTCGGTGAGAACAAACGACGAGCCGCGTTCTGGGCGACCACCTGTTCGCCTGTGTTGCCGTCGGTGCTGCGCCGCAGGGGCTGCTCTGTTCGAGGCCGCCAGCGGCGAGCTGTGCCGTAAGCGGAGATGAATCTCCCCCAGCGGCCTGAGGTCGCGGCCTGCGCACCGGCGTCGTCTGCGAGCGCATCCGCAACCCGCATCCAGCCGGCCCCCGGGCGGTTGGCCTGCTTCTGGTGCAGGGCGTGCCTGCTTCAGGCGGGGTGATGTCCGGGAGGGATCCCGGCCGACGGATGCGCCGGCGGCCGGGGAATCGTCGTTGCTCGATGCCGGGGGGCGACGCGCCGTCTGGGTCCGCTGCTCAGCGGATGTACAGTTCGTCGGCGTCGTACTCGGTGAACTCCATGTTCGACGCCACATCGGTCATGCCGAGTGACTGGAACGCGGGGAAGAGCTGCTCGGCTGACCACCGGTCCATATGGGCCTTGGACTGCCATACGGTCACCACGTGGAGCCCGTTCTCGTCCGTGCCGGCCGCCCAGGCAAGCAGGCCGTCGATGTCCTGGGGCGGGTTGTGCTTGGCGGCGACCGCGCGGAAGCCGTCGATCGTGACCCCGGGCGTCGCCGCGATGTGGATGTGTGCCATGTTTGTCCTGCCTTTCCGGAGTTTGTGCTGGCAGGAAGGACGCTACGGGAAAGGCCGGATCCGGCCATCCGGGGAATCACTCACTGGAGTACTCATTCGCCGGCCTGCCTGGGTACTCATAGACGGCTCGCGTGATGCTCGCCGCTGGCCCAGGCGGCGATCTGGCTGCGGTTGCGCAGCCCGAGCTTGGCCAGGATGTGCTGGACGTGGTTCTCGGCCGTCCGCTCGGAGACGTACAGGGTCTGGCCGATCTGCTTGTTCGTCAGTCCCTGCGCGACCAGCCGGGCTACCTCGAGCTCGCGGGGGCTGAGGGGTGAGCCGCCGGTCGGCGCGGCCGTCAGCTGGGCTTGCAGTTGTCCGGTCCATTCGGTGAACGGGGCCATCCCGAGCTGTCCGGCCTCGCGCGCGGCGGCGGTCAGCGCGGCCAGCGCCTCGTCCCGGTCGCCGGGCGCCTGCCGGCGGGTGAGCGCGGCGGCGAGTTCGACGCGGGCTTGCACGGCGTAGCCGCGGGCGCCGTTGGTGTCGCAGATCGAGGCCGCCGTCTGCAGGTCGTCAACCGCCGGGTCGAGATGGCCCAGCGCGGCGGCCGCTTGTCCGAGAGGCAGCTCGACCGGGCCCATGTAGACCCCGGGTCCGGCGCCGTTCGCGACGTGCTGGCCGCGGAATGGTTCGAACCGCGCCGCCAGGAACTCGATGTCCTCCATCCGGCCGAGGCGGATGGCGAGCGCAAGCCCGTGCGCCCAGGCCGCCATGCGCATCGCCGGTACCGGCGTCCAGGACCGGACCGGGCCGGCCTGCGCATAGGCGGCCTCAGCGGCGGCGTGGTCACCCTGGTGCAGGCGGATCAGCGCGAGGGTAAGCGCGGGGAAGACGGTGCCGACGCCGCGGGTGGTGTCCATGGCATCCGGCTGCAGGTGTGCGGGGATCTGGTCCCATAGCTCGATCAGGCCGGATCTGCCGAACCCGATGTGCAGGCCCGCCTGGCCGAGGATCACGGAGCAGCCGCCGAACGCGACCGGGTGTCCCATGTCGCTGAACACCTTGTACGCTTGCCAGGCCAGCTGCGTCGCGTCGGTGAAGCGCCCGGTCGCCAGCGCTAGCGTCGCCGAGGTCTCCAAGAAGTGCCATCGGGCGAGCGGCCCGGGGAGCCGTTCCACGCAGCCTTCGAGGTCGGCGAGCTCACGCCGGACGCTCCTCAGCTGACCCGTCTCAAACAGGGTGTCGATCCGCCACAGCCGGCCCCACATCTCGAGCCAGGCGCTGCCCGCGGTGTCAGCGGCCTCTAGCATCCGGCTCGCCAGCACGGCCCGCTCGGCGAGTCCGTCGGGGGCGCAGCAGGCCAGCTGGCGGGCATGGAGCGCGTCCACGAGAGCGACCGGGTCCCCCGCCGATCCGGCAGCGGCCAGCGCGTCCCGGCTGACCTGTCCCGCCCGGTCGTACTCGCCGCGGTACACCAGCGCCTGCGCGTACCGCGAGGAGACCCGGGTCCGCAGACCATCAGGAAGGTCTTCCCCGGCCAGGGCCTGCTCGCAGATGCGGCAGATCTCCCCGTCCCATTCCGGTACGCCGCTGGCCTCCATGACCAGCGCCGTGCGGGCCAGCAAGCCCCGGTCACGGCGGTGCTCGGCCCGTCGGCCGACTCCGGCTGCCGTCTCCTGCGATCCGGGCAGGTCGCCGCTGCGGTGCAGGGCGGCGGCCAGGGCGAGTTCGAGGCGGGAGCGGTCGTCTTCGCCGATCTCCCCTTCGCCGGCCGACAGCGCCTGCCGGTACAGGCGCACGGCCTCCTCGAACGCCAGGGACTCCGCCGCCACGCCGGCGGCCGCCTCGCACGCCGCTACGGCCTCCGTCCGGTCACCGGGCAGCGATGCCTCGACCCGGTGCCGGGCGATGTCAGTCAGGTGCAGGTCCAGCAGACCTTCGTAGAGAGCCTCGATCGCGTCCGCCGCGGCGGCGTGCAGCCGCCGTTGCTCCGCGGCGCTCAGCCCGGCGGCCACCGCTGAGCGGACCAGCGCGTGCGAGAACCGGTGATCACCGGGACGGTCCCCGGCCACCAGGAACCCGGCGGCCCGGCACTCGTCCAGCGGGCCGAGCAGGGCAAGCACAGGTACGTCCAGGATCCTGGCCACTACGCCGGCCGAGAAGCTGTTGCCTGCCACGGCGGCGGCCTGCACCAGCGCCCGGGCGGGATCCGACAGCTGCGCGAGCCGGTGGGCTGTCGCGTCCGCCACCCGTCCCGGCACTGGACCGCCGCGCCACTGCTCGGCGAGCATGCGGGCCAGCTCGCGGACCAGGAACGGGTTGCCCTCCGTTTCGGAATGCACCTCACCGGCCTGGTCTGCCGACGCCGGCAACCCGGCGGCGAGCAGCAAATCCCCGACCGCGCCAGCGAGCAGGCCACGAAGGTCGACACGTTCGGTGTTGGCATCCGCCGACAGACGCAGCAGCAGCCCGGCGCTCGTATCGTCATCGGATCTCGCCGAATCCCGGTAGGTCGCCAACACCAAGATGAGCGTCCCCCGCAGCTGGCGCACGATGTCTGCGAGCAAGACCGCCGACGCCTCGTCCGCCCACTGCAGATCATCGAGCACCAGCAGCAACCCGTCCGGCCTGGCCGCCTGCGCCAGCCGCCTGCGAACCTCCGCGAACATCGCGAACCGCTGGTCGCTGC
>JADGPC010000453.1 GCA_017882645.1 Streptosporangiales bacterium
CGGCAGGTTGTTCACGACGATCGTCGCCAGGCCGGCCACCGCCGCGGTCCCCCAGCTATCGAGGTGGGAGAGCAACTCGGCCGGGCCTGCCCAGGCCCGGCCGAGCGCGCCGAGGGCGACCGCCACTCCGAACAGTCCGGCCAGCACCGGAAGCCCGAGCACCTCGGTCACGCCGCGCACGCTCGCCCGGCCTCTGGCCAGGTGGATCGCGGCGGCGGCCAGGCCGACGGCGGCGACCGGGATGGCCGCCGATGTCAGCGTCAGGACCAGGACAGTGGCGAGCACGACGGCAGCGAGTCCCACGCCAGGCACCAGTCGCTCGGCCGCGACGGGCTCGGCGGTCCCGCCGCGCAGCGACCGCCGCTCGGCGAACGCCACCACGACAACGGTGACCGCCAGCGCCGCCGCCGCTGGCAGCCACATCCGGGCCAGGAACCCGCTCCCGGTCAGCCGCAGGTGGCCGAGCATGATCAGGTTCGTCAGGTTAGAGCCGGGGAGCAGCAGCGACCCGGCGTTGGACAGCAGCAGGCAGCCGTAGAGCAGGGCCGGCTCACCGAGCTTGCGGCTGCGGGCCGTGTAGACAAGGACAGGAGTCAGGAACGCGACGGACGTGTCCAGGTTCAGGACGGCGGTCACGATGCCGATCAGGACGGTCGCGCCGATGAACAGCGCGCTGCCGCTCCGGGTAACCTGGGCGAGCCGGTGTCCGGCCGCGGCGAACAGGCCGTCGTCGTCGGCCACCAGCCCGATCAGCAGCAGCCCGGCGACCAGCACGAAGGGCGACCAGTCCTGGGCCGCGGCAGCCCGGGCGTCGTCCGGCCGCAGCGCGACGGCCGCAGCCGCGCCAGCGACGCCGACGGCGGCCAGTACCCACGGTCCCGTCCGGGCGATCCGGCCAGACGCGGGCGGCCCGGGTTCGGCCGGCCGCCCCGCCCGGCCGGACTCAGCGCGCGGCGAAGAGCCGACCGAAGGTAGCATGCGTGGACATTATCCGGCCGACTGACGATCATCCCGGGCGTGCTTGATGTCACGTGGTTCCGGCACAGGCCGGACCGGGGTCGCGGCGGCTCTCAGACCCGCTCGATGATGGTGGCGTTGGCCTGGCCGCCGCCCTCGCACATGGTCTGCAGGCCGTACCGGCCGCCCGTGCGCTCGAGCTCGTGCAGCAGCTTGGTCATCAGGATCGCGCCGGTTGCGCCGAGCGGGTGACCGAGCGCGATCGCGCCGCCATTGGGGTTGGTCTTCTCCAGCGACGCGCCGGTCTCGGCCGACCAGGCAATCAATACCGGAGCGAAGGCCTCGTTGACCTCGAACACGTCAATGTCGTCGATGCTGAGCTTCCCCTTGGCCAGCGCCTTCTCCGTCGCCGGGATCGGGCCGGTGAGCATGAACACCGGGTCGGAGCCGGTCACGGTCAGCGTGTGGATTCGCGCCCGCGGCGTGAGTCCGTAGCGCTGCACGGCGTCCGGCGAGGCGATCAGGAGCGCGGCCGCGCCGTCGGAGATCTGGGACGCCACGGCGGCCGTAATCTCCCACCCCTCGCGGAGCGGCTTGAGCTCGGCCATCTTCTCCAGCGAAGTGTCCCGGCGCGGACCCTCGTCGGCGCTGACCCCGTTGACCGGCGCGATCTCCCGCTCGAACCTGCCCTCGTCGATCGCGCGGATCGCCCGCATGTGACTGGAGAACGAGAACTCCTCGAGCTGCTGGCGCTTGATGCCCCACTTCTCGCACATCAGCTGCGCGCCGCGGAACTGGGAGATCTCCTGCTTGCCGTACCTGTCTCCCCAGCCCTGCCCGTACGGGAAAGCCAGGCCCTTCTCGAGCAGCGGCGCGACGGTCGAGCCCATCGGGACCTGGCTCATGGATTCGATCCCGGCCGCGACGACCAGGTCCTGGGTGCCGGACAGCACGCCCTGCGCAGCGAAGTGGACCGCCTGCTGCGACGAGCCGCACTGGCGGTCGATGGTCACGCCCGGGACGGTCTCGGGCAGCCCGGCCGACAGCCAGGCCGTACGCGCGATGTCGATCGCCTGCGGGCCGGCCTGCGACACGCAGCCCATGATGACGTCCTCGACCGCCTCCGGGTCCACGCCGGTGCGGTTCATCAGCTCGGTGAGCGCGTGCGCGGCGAGGTCTGCCGGATGGACCGGCGCCAGGCCTCCGTTGCGCCGGCCGACGGGCGTCCGCACAGCTCCGACGATGTATGCCTCGGACATTGACAAACCTCCACTGCTGCGAACCCCGAACGGTCGTCCGCTTTGAGGTTACCGCGCAGTAGGCCGATCGCCATAGCCGGATCGGGAGGTCATCGTGCCCGGCGCTCATTACGATCCGTCAGGGGACGGACATCGGGGATGCGGGGGTGGTCGGCGCATGGCCAGGAACACTGGTGAGGGTGCTGACCTGGTCAGTATCGGGCAGCTGGCCAGGAACGCCGGCGTGAGCAGCCGGACGATCAGGTACTACGAGGAACTCGGCATCCTGCCGGAACCCTGCCGGTCCGCTGGCGGCACCCGGAAGTACCCGCGCGAGTACGGCGACTACCTGGCCGCAGCTCTGGCGCTGAAGGATCTCGGCTTCCGGCTCGACGAGCTGCGGCCGCTGGCCAGGCTGGCGGCCGGGCGGCCGGTCCCCCCGGCTCAGCGCGAGGCGGCCGCCCGGCTGGTCAGCGACCGGATCGACGAGCTGGCCAGGCAGGTGGTGATGCTCCGCAGGCTGCGCGACTCGGTCAGCCACCCCGACTCAGGGGTGCCCGTCTGCGCCGTACTGGGCGGCCTCGCGGAGGCCAATGATCCGTGCGATGTCCAGTTATGCTGGTAAGAGGACGGCGGGGGACGATTGATCGGCCGCGCAGCGATCGACCGGTCGGCGACTCACTAGCTGACGGATGACTGGAGGCGCCAGTGACCGACGGTCTTATCTTGCTCGGCTTCCTGGCCATTATCTTCGCCGTCGCCGTGATCCGGGGTCGCCGCCGGATGGGCGTCGGCTCCACCAGCCGGGTCTTCGCCGTGGCTGTCTTCGGCTTCGCGATCGCGGTGCTGATCCTGTGGGCAACCCAGCGCAAATAGCCTCGGCCGGCCCGGCCTCCGGCCTCAGCCAGCACCGCCTGCCTCACGGCCCGATAACATTCCCGCCGTCTGCGGCTTGATCAGCATCTCGAACCAGACCGCCTTGCCTTCGTCGGTCGGCCGCGAGCCCCACCGGATCGCGAGCTGGTCGACCAGGTACAGGCCCCGGCCGCCCTCGTCGTTCTCGCCCGCCATCCTGATCCGCGGCAGCCGGAGGTCGGAGTCGAAGACCTCGACCCAGACCGAGGTCTGCCCCTTGCGGATCCGCAGCATGAACTCCTGGACAGGCAGCGGGCCGTTGGCCCCGCGCGCGCCGAAGTTGTCGGAGAACGGCGAATCGATCCAGTCGTCCAGTCCGCTGGACGCCCCAGCCAGCGCGAACGCCTCGAGCGCGAACTCGTTCCGCGGGCTGGGCGCCGCCGCGGTGTGCAGGACCACGTTGGTGACGACCTCGGAGACCAGCAGGCAGGCCAGCTCGGCCTGATCGTCTTCCATGCCGCACTCGACGAAGGTGTCGAAGGCCATCTTCCTCGCCTCGGATACCTTGATCGGCTCGGCCTCGAAGCGCATGTCCCAGTGCTTGAGTTCCTCCGCCGCCGTCCTGACGACGAGGATGGCCATGTCGTCGTCGATCTGGCCCGGCACGGCATGCTCGGCCGCCTCGGCGATCTTCTCGACGCTCTCCCTGGCGACCGACTTGACCGCCGCGCTGAGCATTCCGAACACCTCGGCGTCCTCGTAATGCCCCGGGCCGTCGGCGCGATGGCGCCGGTCGACCAGCCCGTCGGTGTAGAAGATCAGCGTGGATCCGGCGGGCAGTTCGCGGGACTCCTCGCGGTAGGTCGGCAGGCCGGGGAACATGCCGCGGACGCCCAGCAGGACACCCTGGTGCTCGATCTTGAGCTGGGCCACGTCCTCGCCGTTGACAATCATCGGTGAGTCGTGACCGGCGTTGGCGATCGTCAGCTGGCGGAACCACGGATCGTAGATCAGGTAGGTGCAGCTGGCGGTCGGCGGATCGGAGCTCTGGTCCTCCCGCTCGTCGGTCATGGACCGGCACCATTCATCGAGCCTGCGCAGGATGTCGGCGGGCGCCTTGTCGTCCTGCGCGAATGCCCGCAGTGCCGAGCGAAGCTGGCCCATGATGGCCGCCGCCCGCGCGCCGCGTCCCTCGACGTCGCCGATCACGATGCCCACCCGGCCGGCTGACAGCTGGATGATGTCGTACCAGTCCCCGCCGACCTGCGTCTGGATGCCCTGCCCGTGGCTCTCCAGCGGCTTGGCCGGCACGTACCGGTAGGCGACCTCGAGCCCGTCGAGTACGGGCGGCTTGTTCGGCAGCAGGCTGTTCTGGAACGCCAGCGCAGTGGCCCGCTCCTCCTCGAACAGCAGCGCGTTGTCGATCGCGACCGAGACCCGGCTCGCGATGGCCGCGACCAGGTCCCGGTCATCGGCCACGTAGTTCCTGGTGTCGCGGTCAGTCAGGTCGGACAGCGCGAGGGTCATCACGCCGAGCCCCTGGCCCCGCATGACCAGCGGCGCCACGATCGCCGACGTCATGCCGACTTCCCTGCTCGCCCGCCGGCTCGCCTCGGTCGGCGCCGCGTTCTTCTCATCGAGCAGATCCTCGATCAGGATCGTCTCGTTCTGCGCCATCGCCCTGGCGGCGAAATGGTCGGGCGGGTAGATGACCGTATCGCCGACCTGCGCCCAGCCGCCCTTAGGCGGCGTCCACCCCCAGGCGTTCATCTGGACCCGGCGGACGAGGCCCTCCTTCACCCGCAGCTCGATGAAGCAGTGATCGGCGAACTGCGGGACCAGCGTGTCCGCCACCCGGCGCAGCGTGTCGTCGAGCTCGAGTGAGCTGCCGAGCCGCTCGCCGATCCGGTCGAGCAGCCCGGGCCGACCGGTCGATCCCTGGGCCCCGACCTGGATGGCCTGCCTGGCCGTGATGACAGTCCCGGCGATGTCACCGGCGACGCCGCGCATCGGCGCCGCGTTCATCCTGACGAAGAAGGTTGACTCGTCGGGCCGCCTGATCGCGAGCGTGCCCTCCCAGTCGCGTCCCCGGCAGGCCTGACGCTCCAGATTATCGACCTTGGCGACGTCCTCTTCGTGGAAGCCCAGCTGCCGGAAAGGCAGGTCGATCAGCTGCCGGGAGTCAGCGAAGCCGAAGAGCTCGGCCGCGAAGGAGTTGGCGTATCGCATGCAGCCGTCGTGGTCAACGACGATCACCGCGGTCTCGACATTGCCGAGTATCTGCTCCGTGGTCAGCATCGGCGGGACCAGCTTGGGCCGCCGCACCTCGACCTGGTCCGCGGCTTCGCCGTCTGCGTTCATAAGACGTCTGCCGCGCGCTCAGGACGATCCGGCGACGAAGACATGGGCCGCGATCTCGTGCGGCAGCGCCACCCCGACATCAAGGTCCCCACCGCCTGTGCCCGCACGTGTCACCCGCACATCGTTGTCGCCGGCCACCAGCGTAACCTCGCGGCCGGGTTGTATCCCGATGTTCTTTAGTTTAAGCATTAGTGCGGCATCGCTTTGGAGTTGTTCGCTGATCCGGCGAACAATTACCTGCACGGGTACCGTCCCCGCTATGGCCGTCATGGTCACGTCGGTCTCCTGGGCAGCAACTTGCGCGCTGTCGATGGCGACGTCAGGTACACCCAGCTCAGCTAGTCCCGGAATGACATTTCCGTGCGGACAACGCACCGGAAAATGGAGCAGATCGGCAAGTCGCCGTTCCACGTTATCGGAAATAACATGCTCCCAGCGGCAGGCCTCGATGTGCACCTCTTCCCAGGGCAGCCCGATGACGTCGACCAGCAGGCACTCGGCCAGCCGGTGCTTGCGCATCACCCTGGTCGCCAGCCTCGTCCCCTCAGGAGTAAGCGACAGCCGCCGGTTGCCGATGACCTGCAGCAGGCCGTCCCGTTCCATCCTGGCCACGGTCTCGCTGACAGTGGGGCCGCTCTGCGAGAGCCGCTCGGCGATCCTGGCCCGCAGCGGCACGATGCCCTCTTCGGTCAGCTCGAAGACCGTGCGGAGATACATCTCCGTCGTGTCGATCAGGCCGTGCGTCGCCACCGCTGCCTCCCTCCGGCATCGATGCTACGGCGCCCGCGGCAGTCAGGGCGCCAGCCGCTCGATCACCCAGGTTCCGGCCATCCTCGTGTAGCGCAGCCGGTCGTGCATCCGGCTCGCCCGGCCGTGCCAGAATTCGATCGTCTGCGGCGTGACCAGGTAGCCGCCCCAGAATTCGGGCAGCGGAACCTGCTCGCCGTCCGGCCAGCGCCTGGCCAGCTGCTCGTAGCGCTCGTCAAGCTCGCGGCGCGACCCGATCACCGTCGACTGCCTGCTTGCCCAGGCCGCGACCTGAGAGGCGTGCGGCCTGGTCCGGAAGTAGGCCTCGCTTTCGGCGGCTGACAGCCGGGTCGCCGTTCCCTCGATGATGACCTGGCGGTGGATCGCGTGCCAGCCGAAGAGCAGGCTCGCTCTCGGCACCTCGTCGAGATCGGTGCCCTTCCGCGAGGTGCGGTTGGTGAAGAACGTGAATCCGGCCCGGTCATGGCCCTTGAGCAGCACCGTCCTGGCTCTCGGCTGCCCGGCCGCCGATACGGTCGCGAGCACCATTGCCGTCGGCTCGGGCAGGCCGGCCGCTACGACGTCGGCCATCCAGCGGTCGAACTGGTCGTGCGGATCGGCCGCGAGCATGCTCTCGTCGAGGCCCTCGGTCGGCCAGTCCGCTGCGTTGGTTGGCACCCCCATGGGTACAGATCTTCACATAGTGATCTGGAGCGGGAATCGGCAGGCGGCCATGTGAGAGCGTAATGAGAGTGGTCGTAAGCTAAGCGGCGTTTGGCCGGCCTGCCGGCCCGGCGTGCAGGGTCGGCCGAGAGGAAAGAGGAGACGCTAGATGTCCGATTTCACGCCTGGCCTTGAAGGCGTAGTCGCCTTCGAGACGCAGATCGCCGAGCCGGACAAGGAAGGCGGCGCGCTCAGGTACCGGGGCGTGGATATCGAGGAGCTTGTCGGGCATGTGACGTACGGACATGTCTGGGGCCTCCTGGTGGACAACGCGTTCGAGCCTGGCCTGCCGCCAGCCGAGCCGTATCCCATCCCGGTCCACTCCGGGGACATCCGGGTCGACGTGCAGAGCGCGCTGGCCATGCTCGCGCCCGCGTGGGGCATGCACCAGCTGCTCGACATCTCCGACGAGCAGGCCCGGGACGACCTGGCCAGGGCCTCGGTGATGGCCCTGTCGTTCGTCGCCCAGGCCGCGCGCGGTCCGGGCCTGCCGATGGTGCCGCAGAAGCGGGTCGACGAGGCGAAGACGATCACCGAGCGGTTCATGATCCGCTGGCGCGGCGATCCCGACCCCAAGCACGTCAAGGCCATCGACGCGTACTGGGTCTCGGCTGCCGAGCACGGCATGAACGCGTCGACGTTCACGGCCCGGGTGATCGCGTCTACCGGAGCCGACGTGGCCGCGGCCATGTCCGGAGCCGTCGGCGCGATGTCCGGCCCGCTGCACGGCGGTGCCCCCGCGCGAGTGCTGCACATGATCGAGGAAGTCGAGCGGACCGGTGACGCGACCCCGTACGTCAAGCAGGCCCTGGACCACGGGGAGCGGCTGATGGGCTTCGGGCACCGGGTCTACCGCGCCGAGGATCCCCGGGCCCGCGTGCTGCGCCGGACGGCCAGGGATCTCGGCGCGCCCCGGTACGAGGTTGCCGCCGCGCTCGAGAAGGCGGCCCTTGACGAGCTGCACGCGCGGCGGCCCGACCGCGTGCTGGCCACCAACGTCGAGTTCTGGGCCGCGATCATCCTCGACTTCGCCGACGTGGCGCCGCATATGTTCACGTCGATGTTCACCTGCGCCCGCACGGCCGGCTGGGCGGCGCACATCCTCGAGCAGAAGCAGACCGGCCGGCTGGTCAGGCCGAGCGCGCGCTACGTCGGGCCGCCCTCCAGGTCAGTCCGCGAGGTACCGGGAGCGGCCGACGTTCTCGACCACGACGTCTGATCGCTGCGCGTGACCGTGATCGCTGCCCATGATTGACCGGCCCGAGCCCCCGTTCGCCGCTGCCGAGCGGGAGATGCTGGCCAGCTGGCTCGACTTCCACCGGGCGACGCCGGCCCGCAAGTGCGACGGCCTCAGTGACGAACAGCTCAGGCAGCGCTCGGTTCCGCCGTCCAGCCTGTCGCTGCTCGGGCTGGTGCGCCACATGGCCGACGTGGAGCGCGGCTGGTTCCGGCAGGTGCTCGCGGGCGAGGAAGTCCCCGACATCTACGCGACCGAGGATGATCAGGAAGCAGATTTCAACGGGGCCGGCGACGCGGATGTCGCGGCTGCGTTCGAGTCCTGGTCCGCTGAATGTGACGCGGCCCGGCGGGCCGTGGCTGCCAGCCCGAACCCCGTGGGTGACTAGGCCCGGTCATCCGGGCGCCCGCAGCGGCCAGTCCCCGATGCTGTCGTAGCGCGGCTGCGGGCCGGTCTGGCTGCGGATCAGCTCGATCCGCGTCGCCGTCCAGTCCGAGCCGCTGAACCCGCTCAGAGCCTCGATCAGCGGGCTGAGGTCAGCGGGCTGCCGGCTGCGGGCCAGGGTGACGTGCGGCCGGTACCGCCGCCCCTCGTCCGGGGGCGGAGCGCCTGCCCGGCGGGCACCGGCCGCCACGGACGCGGCGAGCGCCCGCATCCCAGCCAGCGCCGGGGCCTCGCCCTCGATGTGCGCGCACAGCACCCGGGCCTTCGCCGCCGACGGGAACGCCCCGCCCCGGCCGATCCTGAGCTGGACGCCCTGGTGCCGGCTCGCGGCGCGGCCGAGCCGCTCGCGCAGTCCGTCCAGACGGGTTTCGCTGACCTCACCGAGGAACGCGAGCGTGACGTGCCACCTGTCCGGCCCGGCCCAGCGCAGCCCCGGCCAGCCGGGACGCAGCGGCGCGACGGCCGTCTCGAGCTCGGTCCGGGCCTGCTGCGGCGGCAGCAGCGCCACGAAGAGTCGCATGACTCCGTGTCTATCAGTCAGGCCCGGACCAGGGCGGCCCGGCGCAGGTAGCGGCGGACCGGGACGCCCCGCTTGCGGGCGATCAGCACGGCCACGACCGCGGTGGCGCCGATCGAAATCACCGCGCCGGCCAGCATGGCGATCCTGGTGCCGAACTGCTCGGCGACCCAGCCGGTCAGTGGCGCGCCGAGCGGAGCGCCGCCGAGGAAGACGAGCATGTAGATTCCCATGACCCGGCCCCGCATCTCGGCTGGCGTGGTGAGCTGAATCGAGGAGTTCGCCAGCGTGCTGAAGCTGATCAGGGCCAGGCCGGTCGGCACCAGCAGGACCAGGAACGACCAGTAGAAGGGCATCAGCGCGGTCGCGGCTTCCAGCACGCCGAACGCCAGCCCGGTCCAGACCAGCATGCGCATGCCGGTCCGGCTGCGGCGGGCAGCGACCAGCGCCCCGATCAGCGCGCCGATGGCGAAGACAGCCGACGCGAGGCCAAACTTCCCGGCCCCGGTGTCGAACACCACCCGCGACATCAGGGCCGTCGTGACCTGGAAGTTCATCCCGAAGGTCGCGACGAAGAAGACAAGCACCATCGTCATCAGCAGGTCAGGTCTTGACCGGACGTAGGCCAGGCCTTCGCGCAGCTGCCCCTTGGCCCTGGCGACCCGCTCCGCGGGATGCAGTTCAGACTGCCGCATCAGGTGCAGGCTGAAGATCACAGTCAGGTACGAGGCTGCGTTGACGAAGAAGGCGGCAGACGTGCCGATCAGGCTGATGGCCAGGCCAGCCACGGCCGGCCCGGTGATCCTGGCCAGGTTGAAGACGGCGCTGTTCAGCCCGATCGCGTTCTGCAGGTCGTCGCGGCCGACCATCTCGATGGCGAACGACTGCCTGGTCGGGTTGTCGACCACGGTGGCCAGGCCGAGGCCGAAGGCCAGCAGGTAGATGTGCCAGGGCCGGACAGTACCGGTCACCGCGAGCACGCCGAGGATCAGCGCCAGGCCGCCCATGACCGCCTGGGTCACCATCAGCACGCGGCGCTTGGGATACCGGTCGGCGATCATCCCGCCCCAGAGGCTGAACATCAGCAGGGGCAGGAACTGGAGTCCGGTCGCGAGCCCGACCGCGACGCCGCTGCCGTGCGTCAGCTCGAGGACCAGCCAGTCCTGTGCTACCCGCTGCATCCAGGTGCCGGTATTGGAGATCACCTGCCCGGTGGCGAACAGCCGGAAGTTCCTGACTCGCAGGGAGCTGAAGGTCCGGCGGCGGCTGCGCGGGCGGGCTGTTTCCTGGCCCGCCGGCCCGGTCAGGACTGGCTCAGCTTCTCCAGGATGGGCACGGCGTCGCGCAGGATCGTCCGCTCGGCCGGTGTCAGGTCCCGCAGCCGGCGGGCCAGCCAGGCCTCGCGCAGCTGGCGCACCTTGCGCACCACGTCGCGTCCCTGGTCGGTCACGGTGAGGACGACCTGCCGGCGGTCGCTTGGATGTGGCATCCGCTGAATCAGGCCGCGTTCTTCGAGTGAGGCGATGACCCTGGTGATCGAGGGCGGCTGCACCTTCTCGTGCTCGGCGAGCTCGCCGGGCGTCATCGTGCGCTTCTCCAGCGCGGCCAGGGCGGCGAGCTGAGAGTCCGAGAGCTCTGGCTGCAGACCCTGTGCGACTCGCTCGATTCGCATCCTGCGCGCCAGCCGACTGACCGAGATCCGCAGGGACGTCGCCAGCCCCGCGTCCGACCTGGACTGGGGAGTTGTCATAATCGTTAGCTTCGCTCATTACTCTTGCTAACCGTACACCACGGAAGAACATTCCTCGGCTACGGTCGGCTGTCCGGCGGACGGTAGACACCTGGCAGGCTGGCACGGCCGAGCCGACTAGGCACGAATAAGGTACGCCATGCAGGCCAGACCGCGCGATAAGCTCGGCCGATCCGCGGCGGCGGCCTGAGTACCCGGCCGGCCACTCGGCTAGCCTGACGGTATGGCCAAGCCATCTCGCGAGGTCCCGCCCGCGCTCGAGGGCAACGATCAGGTGATCACCGCGGCGGGAACGGCGGCGTGGGCGGTCGCGCTGATCGTGCTGGTCATCATGCGCAACCACATTCCTGCTTCCAGCCACTGGTGGATCTGGACCTGCGTAGTTGGCGTGGGGCTGGGTCTTTTCGCGCTGATCTACATACCGCAGATGAAGCGCTCCAGGGCACGCGCCGCGGCCCGGCGCTCATCCGGCGGCGCCGGCGGCTAGAGCAGCTCGTGGTCCAGGGTCTCGAGTACGCTCTCCGGCACGGTCGCTCCGCTGCTCAGCATGTCGTAGCCGAGTTCGTCGACCGTCGGCGCGGCCGCGTCCGCGGCCGGGACAGGGGCCTGGACTTCACCGTCGGAGTGCGCTCCGCAGCCGTGATCGACTGAGACGACCTTCCCGTCGTCCGGGGCGAACTCGTTCGCGCAGGCTCCGAACACCCGGCCAAGCGGGCCGCTCAGCCTGACCATGAAGCCGCATGTCAGGCAGTGCGCCGGGGCGGCGCTCGCGAGCGGGGAGTTGGGTCCCTGGTCGCCGCCGTGCCACCGGATGGCCGCTTCGTCGCGGCCCGCCGCTGACAGCACCCGGGTCGGACGCAGCACGCCCACGGACTGGGCTCGCGCCCGCGACTGCACTGGCTTGCGCCTCGGCCGCGCCCGGGTGCCCGCTTCGGCCCGCGCCCCAGGCTGGGCCGGACCGGACCCGGGCTGAATCGCCGCCGGCTGA
>JADGPC010000454.1 GCA_017882645.1 Streptosporangiales bacterium
GGCTGCCCGCCTGCAGGCGCGGGCGGTGGTTAGTTATGGAACAAAACCAGCCGTGGCTGGTCGTGCGGGATGCGCCGCACGCCGGCCGCGGCCGGTGCCCGGCCGAACCTGGCACGACCCGGGCCGGCAGCAAGTGACGGAACTCCAGGAGAACTGGATGCCGATTGACGCCGATGTCGCCCGCCTCGCCAAGGGGTCCACCCTGGCCACCGTGGTCACGCTGATGCCGGACGGGCAGCCGCAGGCCCTGCTGACGTGGATCGACACCGATGGCGAGAACGTCCTGGTGAACACCGAGCCGCAACGCCAGCGGGGCAGGAACATCCGCCGCGACCCGCGGGTCACGGTGCTGCTGCACTCGGCTCAGGACCCGTGGGACTGGGCCGAGGTACGCGGCCACGTCATCGAGACCATCGACGGTCAGAAGGCGTGCGACCACATCGACGAGCTATCCCGCAAGTACGTCGGTCGTGATTACGCGAACCCGATCGGCCCGCAGGGCCGGGTCATCTACGTGATCAAGCCCGACAAGATCAACACCCCCAGGTCCCTCGGCCGCCGCTAGCCCGTGCTCCCCCTCCCCCTCCCCCTCCCCCGCCTTTCATGATCGTGGCGAGTTCTCGTGTTAGAGCGCGGTCAACTCGCCACGATCATGTAGAGCGGTCACGCCAGGCTGGCGAGGACCTCGCGTTCGCGGTCGGGGTCGAGGCCGTGCGCGGGCCGGCCCTCCGCGGTCGGCGGGTCGCCTTCGGCCTGCAGCCACCGCCAGGTGTCGTTGATCGTCTCCTCGACCGGCCGGCAGACCAGGCCGGCCGCGAGGATCGCGGACACGTTCCCGTCGTGCAGGCTGGCGCCCTCGCCGTAGGGCGGCACCCAGACCGGAAGCTCGATCCAGGGCTCGATTCCGGCTGCCTCGATCACCTCGGGGTCGACCCAGACCAGGTTCGCGTCGGATCCGGTGGCGGCGACCGCGGCGGTCAGCAGGCTCTCCATCGTGGCGTGCCCTGACCTGCTGACGGCGTTGAACGGGCCGCTGATGCCCGCGTCCGCCGCGTGCAGCAGCCAGCTGGCCAGGTCGCGGCAGTCGATGTACTGCAGCGGCAGGTCGCGCGGGCCCGGCGCCAGGACGTCGCCGCCGCGCTCGATCCGGCGCAGCCACCACGGCATCCGGCCGACGAGCTCGTACGGGCCGAGGATGAGCCCGGCCCTAGCCAGCACGGACGGCCCGTCGAAGTGCTCGAGTACGGCCAGCTCGCCGCCGCGCTTGGCCGCCGCGTAATCCTCCCACTCCTCGCTGGCCGCGTCGCCGTCCACGACGGGCGCGCTCTCGTCCGCCGTCAGCGGGATCGGCCACTGGTAGACCGACCTGCTGGAGACGTAGCCGTAATGCCCGGCCCGGCCGGACAGCATCGCGGCCGAGTCGCTGACCACCCGGGGCGCGCGGCTCCAGGTGTCGATGACGGCGTCCCAGGTGTCATCGCCGAGCGCCGCGCGCAGCTGGTCCGGATCGGTACGGTCCGCCTGGCGCGCCTGCGCTCCCTGGACGTCCTTGCCGCTGACGCCCCGGTTCACCGTGGTGACCTCATCACCCCGCGCCACCGCGGCCTCGACAACGGCCCGTCCGACGTGATGTGTCCCGCCAAGTACGAGAAGTCTCATGTGGCTATCCTGGCGGGCGCTGCCCGGGCCAGTCGAACAATTTCATTCTCGGCGTAGCTGTCAGGCCGCGGGCCTGCTGGCCGCCTCCGCCTGGTCGGCGGCCGCAGCCGCGGCGCCCTCCTCCAGGTGCAGCCTGGGCACGACCGGCTCCATCCAGCGCGGCATCCACCAGGCATGGCTGCCGAGAAGCGTCATCACCGCCGGGACGAGCACCATCCGGACCAGGGAGGCGTCGATGAGCACGGCGAACGCCATGCCGATCGAGAGCATCTTGATGGTGGGATCGGTGTTCAGCACGAAGCTGGCGAAGACGACCACCATGATCGCCGCGGCGGTGGTGATGACCCGGGCGGTCGCGCCGATGCCGATCGCCACGCTCCGGTGCGGATCCCTGGTCACGACCCACGCCTCGTGGATCCGGGACAGCAGGAACACCTCGTAGTCCATCGACAGCCCGAACACGATGCAGAACACCAGCATCGGCACGTAGGCCGGGATCGGCAGGGTAGTCGGCAGGCCGATCAGGCCCTTGGCCCAGCCCCACTGGAAGATCGCCACGATGACGCCGACGGCGGCTCCGATCGACAGCAGGTTCAGGATCGCCGCCTTGGTGGCGATGACGATCGACCGGAATGCCATCGTCAGCAGCAGGTAGGAGATCGCGATCACGGCCAGGATCAGCCACAGGAGCCGGCTGGTGATCCGGTCGGTGAAGTCCACGGCGCCCGCGGTGGTCCCGGTGACGTAGGTCGTGACGTGCTGCCTGGGCAGGACGTTGGCACGCAGATCCCGGACCAGGTTCGCCGTCGCGGGTGCCTGCGGGCGCGTCGTCGGGATCACGTTGAGCACCGCGGTCGTGCCGGCCTTGTTCACCACCGGCGGGCTGACCGAGGCGACGCCATCCGCCTTGGCCAGGCTGGCCTGCATGCCGCTCAGCAGCGAGCTGGTGGCCTGCTGCGACTGCTTCGGCAGCTTGACCACGACCGTGAGCGGTCCGTTCACGCCCACGCCGAAACCCTGAGAGATCAGGTCGTAGGCCCGGCGGTTGCTGTCCGAGGTCGGGTTGGTGCCGTTGTCGGGCTGGCCGAGCGTGATCGAGAACAGCGGGATCGCGAGCACCACGAGGACCGCCACGCTGGCCACCGCCCACGGCCACGGCCGGGCGCTCACCCGCCTGCCCCACCGGGCGAATGCGCTGTGCTCGTGCTGCTCCTGCGTGGCCGACGCGGAACGGACCGCCTGCTCCTGCACCGTGATGCCGGCCTTGCGGGCCCGAAGCCGCGCGTAAAGGCTCCGGACGTTCCCGCGGACCGCGCCCATGAACGCCGGGACGAGAGTCAGTGCCACCAGCATGGCGATCGCCACGACCGTAGCCGCGGCCAGGCCCAGCGAGCCGACGAACGTCACCCCGGCGATGTACAGCCCGAGGATGGAGATCACGACGGTGCTGCCGGCCACGACAACCGCCGCTCCTGAGGTGCTCTCCGCCCGCTTCGCCGAGGTGGCCACGTCCATGCCGGCGTCCAGGTTCTCCCGGTGCCTGGCGGTCAGGAAGAGACCGTAGTCGATCGCCACGCCGAGGCCGAGCAGGGTCGCGATCGTCGGCGCGGTAGTGGGGAAGGTGATCGCCGAGGCGAGCAGGCCGAGCACGGACAGCCCGGCGCCCACGCTGAACAGCGCCGAGACCAGCGGGATCGCGGCGGCGATCACCGATCCGAACATGAAAAGCAGCAGGGCCAGCGCGCAGGCCAGGCCGATGACCTCGGAGCTGGTGTCGCTGGTCTGCTGGCCGATGTTCCCGGCTCCGGCACCGTAGTCGACCTGCAGGCCAGCGTTCCTGGCCGGCCCGACCGCCGTGTTGAGCTTGTCTAGGTACGAGGACTCCAGGGAGTCCGGGTTCACCTTCCACGTGACGCTGGAGTAGGCGATGGTGCCGTTCTTGGACACGGCACCGCCCTTAGATACGGCACCCCCCTGGGGTACGGCACCTCCCGCGGACGACGAGAACGGGCTGGCCGCGCTGGTGACGTGCGCCAGCTTGGCGATGTTGGCGGTCGCCTGGTTGACCGCGCTCTCGCGCTGGCTGGTGGTTACGGTCCCGCTCCGCGCGTGGAAGACGATCTGCCCGCCGTAACCGCCCTCGGACGGGAAGGTGCTGTTCAGGAGATTGAGGCCGGTCGCCGAGTCGGTGCCGGGCACCGAGTAGTTGTTGACGTAGCCGCCGCCGAACTCGTGCTTGGCGGCAAACAGGCCGGCGATGATGACCACCCAGGCGATGATCACCGCCCAGTGCCAGCGCACCGCGAACCCGCCCAGCCGCTCAAGCAGCCGATTCACGGTCCCGCCTCCCCGGTCCTTCGCGCCGAGTCGAGGCTCGCGCGCCCCGGCGCCCGGCGGCCGGCCGCCGGGATTCGCCAGTGTCAGGAGCTCCATCCTGGGGGTCGGCCGCGGCACCTGCGTCACCCGCGCGGGGTGATCGGGCGGACGCGGCCTACTGCGCCGGCAGTGTCGCCAGGTGCTGCCCGCAGGACGAGGGGTCGTAGCCGGGGAGGCTGGCGATCTGGTCGATCAGCCAGCGCGCGGCGAGCACCTTGATCAGCGCCTGCGCCTCGCGTGACGCGGCGTGCCCGGCCGGGATGACCAGGTCGAACCGCTCCGCCGCCAGCGGGACGAACGCCAGCCCGTAGGCCAGCGCGGCAGGCTCGCAGGCCACGCCGGCGTCGGCGAGGCCGGCCGCGATCGCGTCGGCGACCTGCAGGTGGCCGGCCGCCATCGTCCGGTACCCGGCCACCTGATCGCCGTCGATCCCGGCCCGGCCAAGTTCGCGGTCGAGCACGCGGCGTGCCTCGGCGCCAGGCTCCCTGTTCACCAGCCGCAGGCCGCGGCTGGCCACGTCGGCAACGCCGGTCACGCCGTCCGCGGCGGCGGGCCCGAGCACGAGCCCTTCCCGCCACGCGCTGAAGCCGATCACCTCGCCGCCCGCGGCCAGCAGCTCAGCCGCGGCGGTGGTGTTGTACTCGCCGGAACGGTCCC
>JADGPC010000455.1 GCA_017882645.1 Streptosporangiales bacterium
CGCGGCGTGAACAGCACCGCCGACTCGCTGCTCGACCTGTGCTTCGCGCTCCTGGATGACGCCAAGATCATGCCGTACTACTTCTACATGTGCGACATGATCCCGAATGCCGAGCACTGGCGGCTCGGCCTCGGCGAGGCGCAGCAGCTGCAGCATCAGATCATGGGCTACCTGCCGGGATTCGCGACACCGCGGATGCTCTGCGACGTCCCGTATGTCGGCAAGCGCTGGGTGCACCAGGCGTCGCGGTACGACACCGAGCGCGGGATCTCGTACTGGACCAAGAACTACCGCACGGCGGTCGAGGCACAGGACCCGGAGGCACTGGAGCGGGAGTACGAGTACTACGACCCGATCTACCTGCTGCCCGAGTCGGGCCAGGACTGGTGGCGCGCCAAGGCCGCCAAGCTGGCTGGCGAGGACCGCGCCGCCATGGCCGCTGAGCCGGTGGTGGTGCCGGCCTAATCGCTGGCCACCACGGAGGCGGCCTGCGGGATCGCGTCGCCTGAGTCCCGGTGCGGGCGGCTGTCCCTGGCGTCGTAGCGCCACAGCGCCGGCAGCGCCAGCGAGACGATGACGGCGCCGGCCAGGCTCGCCGCGCCGCCCGAGACGACCGCGGCCCGGACCGACCCGGTCAGCGAGGCGATGGCGCCTGCTTCCAGGTTCCCCAGCGGCTCGCCGGCCGAATAGCTGATCATCTCCAGGCCGGCCAGCCGCCCGCGTACGCGCGCCGGGATGGACTGGTTCCACATGGTCATCCGGAACAGCCCGCTCACCATGTCGGCGCCGCCCGCCGCCGCCAGCGCGAGGACCGCGAGCGGCAGGTTCGGCGCGAACGCGAAGGCGCTGATCGCGATCCCCCAGCCGCCGACCGCAAGCGCGATCGCCCGGCCGTGCCGGTAGACGTGCCTGGTCCAGGTGCTGGTCAGGCTGACTGCCATCGACCCCATGCCGGGCGCGGCATACAGCAGCCCGAGCACGGCCGGACCGCCGAGGCCAGCGGCGATCTGCGGGAACACGGCGTAGGGCGCGCCGAAGAACATGGCGCCGATGTCGATCAGATACGTGCCGAGAAGATCAGGCCTGCTTCTGGCATAACGCAATCCCTCGGCCATCCCCCGCAGGCTAGGCCGGCCTGCGTCCGGGGCTGGCGGGATCGGCCGCATCCGGGCGAACGGTACCGCCGCGGCGGCGCAGGTCGCGCCGCCGACCGCATAGGCCAGCGGCAGGCCGCCGACCAGCAGGCCGCCGCCGATCAGCGGCCCGGCGGTGTTGGCGACCGTGCCGAGCAGTCCGGCCAGGGCGGCCGCCCCCGGCAGGTCGTCATGGGCGACCAGCCGCGGGACCAGCACCTCTACCGATGGCCGCTGCAGCGAGAACGCGCCGGTGAGCAGCGCGGCCGCCGCGAACAGCAGCCACAGCTGCCGCCAGGCCAGCGCATTGGCGAGCAGGACGGCGATGCAGCAGATCGCGGCCAGCTGGGTCAGCAGGATCAGCCTGCGGCGCTCGATCGCGTCGGCCAGTGCGCCGCCCAGCAGTCCGCCGAAGAGCACGGGAAGCAGCTCCGCGCAGCTGAGCAAGCCGACCATCAGCGAGGACCGGGTGAGCTGGTAGGCCTGGTACGGCAGCGCGACGTAGCAGATCATCAGGCCAGCCGAGCTGCTGGCCTGGCCGGAGTAGAGGAGGCGGAAGTCGCGGGAGTGCCTGATCGGGGCGACGTCAGGGCTCAGTCGCCTGATGATCTGCCGGAGGTCCACGAGAGGCTATTGACTCACGGCCTCGGCTCGGGTGTCGAGGAAATAACCGCGGAGTGAGGACCGGTGGGCCTAGGGCCTGCCGTCCGCCGCAGAACGCGGTCGGACGGAGACCCTAGGCCCGCCGGCCAGATGTGTCGCGGGCTGCGCCCTCTTCCTCGTCGGTGCCGGATTTAGCCTCAGCGTCTGGACGTGCGGTCGCTGTGTCTGCGTCGCTGGCCGCGGCACTGTCGGCGCCTGAGGCTGCCGCGGGGTCGGGGGGGTCAGCTTGGGTGTCTGCATTGCTGGTGTCGGCGGGTGTGGGTGCGGGGCGGCGGCGCTGGGTGTAGGTGAACCAGATGATGCCGATCAGGGTGAGGGCCGAGGCCACGAAGGTGTTGAGCCGCAGGCCGAAGAAGTGCTGGGAGTAGTCGATGCGGAGCGACTCTTCGTAGATGCGGAACGCGGAGTAGCCGGTCACGTACAGGGCGAACAGGCCGGGCGGGCGGACCGCGGTGTGGTGGCCGATCCAGACCAGGACGGCGGCCAGGGCGAGATCCCAGATCAGCTCGTACAGGAAGGTGGGCTGGTACGCGCCGGGGCGGCCGTGGATCAGCAGGCCCCAGGGCAGGCCGGTCCGCTTGCCGTAGAGCTCCTGGTTGAAGTAATTGCCGATCCGGCCGATCGCCTGCGCGACGAGGAGCGCGGGAGCGACGGCGTCGGCGAATGGCGCGACCGCGATCCCGCACCGCCGGAGCCGCCAGATGCCGGCCAGCGCGCCCGCGGCGACGCCGCCCCAGATGCCGAGGCCACCCGACCACACGGCGAGGACGCCGTACCAGACATGCGGGATCTGCGCGGGAGTGGTGAGGTCGAAGTAGATCCGGCCGCCGATAATGCCCGCGGGCACGGCCCACATGGCGACGTCGGCGACCACGCCAGGGTCGCCGCCGTAGGCGCGTACCCGCCGCTGGGTGATGATGACCGCCAGCGTGATGCCGACCACGTACATCAGCCCGTAGAAGTGAATGAAGATCGGGCCGATATGGAAGCCGTTGACCGCCGGGCTTGGTAGGTAGCTCAGCGGCATGCGGTGCAGCGGGGTCATGCAACAGAGCGTAGACCCGCGACCCGACTGCTCGGCGCTAGGTTATCGTCGGTAGGTGACCCGGAGAAGCGAGCACCTCAGCCAGGCCCTGCACGATTACGTCGTGGCGCACAGCACGCCGCCCGACGAGGTGCTGCAGGACCTGGCCGCAGAGACTGCGGCCCGGTTCAGTGCCGACGACGCCGGCATGCAGATCGGGCCCGAGCAGGGCGCCTTCATGACGCTGCTGGCCAGGCTGACCGGCGCCGCCACCGCGGTCGAGGTCGGAACGTTCACCGGCTACTCGTCCATCTGCATCGCCCGCGGCCTGGCCGAAGGCGGCCGGCTGCTGTGCTGCGACGTCAGCGAGGAGTGGACCTCGGTCGCTCGCGAGTACTGGAAGCGGGCGGGCGTGGCCGACCAGATCGAGCTGCGGCTCGGCCCGGCCGCGCAGACCCTGCGCGCCCTGCCCCAGGGCACCAGCTTCGACTACGCGTTCATCGACGCGGACAAGACCGGCTACATCGAGTACTGGGACCTGATCGTGCCGATGATCCGGCCGGGCGGGCTGATCCTGGTCGACAACACCCTGTCCCATGGCCGGGTCGTGGACCTGCGCGTCCAGGACAACAGCGTCCAGGGCATCAGGCGCTTCAACGGCCACGCCAGGGCCGACAAGCGGGTCCAGCTTGTCCTGCTGCCGATCGGCGACGGCCTGACGATGGCCCGCAAGCTCTGATCGCCCTGGCCGGCCGCCGGCCTCAGCGATACAGGGCGGGCCGGCGGTCCGCGTGCGCGTCGTTGCGCGGGCCGGTCGCCTTGTTCCTGGCCAGCCGCAGGTCACAGTCGGCGAGCAGCAGCTCGGACGAGGCTCCGCCGGCCGCCGCTGACGTGCTCGCCGGCCCGGCCAGCGGATAGCCGTCCGGGCCGGCGATGACGCTGCC
>JADGPC010000456.1 GCA_017882645.1 Streptosporangiales bacterium
CGGACCAGCGCGTTGCGCGGCTCGGTGAGGATCCTGATCAGCGCCTCGCGGTCCAGGTTGTGCACGCTGGTGATGACCGGCAGCCTGCCGACGAACTCGGGGATCATCCCGAACTTCAGCAGGTCTTCCGGCATGACATCGGCGAACGCGTCGGAGGTCACCCGGTCGGTCTTGACCCGCAGCACCGCGCCGAAGCCCATCCCGCTGCGGCCGACCCGGTGCTCGATGATCTTTTCCAGCCCCGCGAAGGCGCCACCGCAGATGAACAGCACTTTTGTGGTGTCGATCTGGATGAATTCCTGGTGCGGGTGCTTGCGGCCGCCCTGCGGCGGCACCGAGGCCGTGGTGCCCTCCAGGATCTTCAGCAGGGCCTGCTGGACGCCCTCGCCCGAAACGTCCCGGGTGATCGACGGGTTCTCGCTCTTGCGGGCGATCTTGTCGATCTCATCGATGTAGATGATGCCATTCTCGGCCTTCTTGACGTCGTAGTCGGCCGCCTGGATCAGCTTAAGCAGGATGTTCTCGACGTCCTCGCCGACGTATCCGGCCTCGGTCAGCGCGGTGGCGTCGGCGATCGCGAACGGCACGTTCAGCAGCCTGGCCAGCGTCTGCGCGAGCAATGTCTTGCCCGATCCAGTCGGCCCAAGCAGCAGGATGTTCGACTTGGCCAGCTCGACCCCGTCCTCGCCAGACCGCTCGCCGCCGGATTGGACCCGCTTGTAGTGGTTATAGACCGCTACCGACAGGCCCTTCTTCGCCTTCTCCTGGCCGATCACGTAGGAGTCGAGGAACTCGTAGATCTCGCGGGGCTTGGGCAGGCTGTCCCACTTCAGCTCCGGCGGCTCAGCGAGCTCTTCCTCGATGATCTCGTTGCACAGATCGATGCACTCGTCGCAGATGTACACGCCGGGACCGGCGATTAGCTTCTTGACTTGCTTTTGGCTCTTACCACAGAACGAGCACTTCAGCAGGTCACCACCGTCGCCCATGCGTGCCACCCAGCTACTCCTTTGCGTGGGGCCGCCGACGGCGGCCGCCTCACTGTCTCTGGCGAGCGTCCCCTACCGAACCATCGTTAACTTGAACCTAGACGGTACCGCGTCGGCAACTCAAGTTGTGGCGCGAGGACCCTTCCGCCGCCGGCGCGCCGTAGGCCACCGGGCCCTCCCTCTAAGACGACACTACCTCGGTCCGGCGCTTGAGGGTCGTTAGAACCTCATCCACCAGCCCGTAATCCTTGGCTTCCTCGGCGGTGAAGAACTTGTCCCGCTCGACATCCCGGCGGACCTGGTCCTCGGTCTTGCCGGTGTGGTGCGCGATGACCCGCTCCATCGCCGTGCGCATCCGCAGGATCTCGCGAGCCTGAATCTCCAGGTCGCTGGACTGCCCGTAGCCGCTTTCGACGGCCGGCTGGTGGATCAGGATCCGCGAGTTGGGCAGCGCCATCCGCTTGCCCTTGGTGCCCGCGGCGAGCAGCACCGCCGCCGCCGAGGCCGCCTGGCCCAGGCAGAACGTCTGGATTTCCGGCTGGATGTACTGCATGGTGTCGTAGATCGCCATCATCGACGTCATCGACCCGCCTGGCGAGTTGATGTAAATCAGGATGTCACGGTCGGGGTCGATGGACTCCAGCGTGATCAGCTGCGCCATCACGTCGTTGGCCGACGCGTCGTCGATCTGCACGCCGAGGAAGATGATCCGCTCCTCGAACAGCTTGTTGTACGGGTTCATCTCCTTGACCCCGTACGACGTCCGCTCCACGAAGGACGGCAGCACATACCTGCTGGCCGGCCCGCTCACACTGCTCACTTTCAGCTCCTCAGCTCCCGGTAGCGACATCACGAGACAGGCCCTTCGCTGGGGACCTCGCGGGCGCTGCGGATCACCCGGTCCACGAAGCCGTAGTCCTTGGCCTGGTCGGCGGTGAACCAGCGGTCCCGGTCGGAGTCGGCCTCGATCTGCTCCACGGTCTGGCCGGTGTGCATGGCGATCCGCTCGGCGAGCGTGCGCTTCAGGTACAGGATCTGCTCGGCCTGGATCCTGATGTCGGTCGCCGTGCCGCCGATCCCGCCGTGCGGCTGGTGCATCAAGATGGCCGCGTGCGGCAGCGCGTACCGCTTGCCGGGGGCACCGGCGCAGAGCAGGAACTGGCCCATGGAGGCCGCCATACCCATCGCGTAGGTGGCCACGTCGTTCGGCACGTACTGCATGACGTCGTAGATGGCCATCCCGGCCGTCACCGAGCCGCCCGGCGAGTTGATGTACATGCTGATGTCGCGCCGGTCATCTTCGGAGGCCAGCAGCACCAGCTCAGCGCAGATCCGGTTGGCCAGGTCGTCGTCGACCTGCTGGCCGAGCAGGATAATCCGGTGCCGGAGCAGGCGCTGGAACAGCTGGTCGCCCGTCGGCAGCGGCGGTGCTTCCGCTGTCCGCGCGAGCACGCTCGGCAGCCCCTGATCGTCGGCGGGCGTGGTCACAGTGCCCTCCCCATTCTCATCTTCGTCGTTGACAGTGACCATAACGCGCGGCCGGCGCCGCCAAGTCCGCCGCTGCGGCGTGTTCGCTGTGGGCGCAGGCTCAGCCCGTCTTTCAGCTGGCCGGGCGGCCCGCTGGCGTGGCCCGGGCTAACCGCCGGCGGTCAGGCCCGTCGCAGGTTCCGGCCATCAAGGAATTTCCTGAACGGTTGGTCCGCCGTGCTCACGCACCGCCGCGGCTCGGCCGCGGCGCCACCTTCCGTCAGGCGCGTCAGCCTTCGTCAGGCCCGTCCGCCTCGTCAGCGACCTCGGCCTCGATCACTTCGCCCTCAACAGCCTCATCAGAGTCATCGACCACGACAACCTCTTCGGCAATGACCGTCTCCTCAGCGGTGACCGTCTCGCCCTGGGCGTCCGCCACCGCTTCCGCCTCCAGCGCCTTGATATCGATCGCGCGGCCGGACTCGTCGGTGACCGTCGCCCGCTCGGCGAGCAGCGCAACCGCCTTGGTCCGCAGCACGTCGGCGGCGACCGAACCCAGCTGCCCCCGGTCAGCCAGCTCCCTGGCCAGCCGGTCCGGCTGCACGCCCAGCTGATAGGCCTGCTGCGTGACATACGCGCTGAGCTCGGCCGGGTCTACCCCGAGGTCCTCATCGGTGGCCAGCTTGTCCAGGATGAAGCCGGCCTTGACGCTGCGGCGGGCATCGTCGGCGAACTGCTGCTCGAGTTCGGCCGCCGTCGTCCCGGTGCCCTCCAGGTACGCCTCCAGCGTGGCGCCGGACCGCTCCAGCCGGTCGTTCAGGGCGCGCCGCCGGTTCTCGATCTCGTACTCGACGAGCTCATCCGGGAGCGGGATCTCGACTCGCGACAGCACCGCTTCCAGCGCGCGTTCCCGGGCCTGGCCGACCTGGCCGGCCCGCCGCATCCGCTCGAGCTGCTGGCGCGTGGAAGCGCGGAACTCGCCGAGGGTGTCAAACTCGCTGGCCGCCTGGGCGAAGTTATCGTCCAGCTCAGGCAGCTCCTTGACCTTGACGCTCTGTACCATCACCGTGACGTCGGCGGTGGCCCCGGCCAGCGCGCCCCCGGCTAGTTCGGCGGCGAAGGTCTTCGTCTCGCCCGCGGTCATCCCGGCCAGCGCCTCGTCGAGGCCGTCCAGCATCGACTCGGTGCCGACCTCGTAGGAAACCCCGGTGGCCTGTGCGTCCTCCACCTGCTCGCCGCCGACGGCGGCCGACAGGTCGATCGAGACGAAGTCGCCGTCCTGCACCAGGCGCTCGACGCCCTTGAGCGAAGCGAACCGCTCCCGGAGCGCGGTGAGGTACTCCTCGACCTGGTCGGGACTGACCTCGGCGTCATCGACCGTCACCGGCATCCCGTTAATATCCGGAATGTCAAACTTCGGCCGCACATCCACCTCGGCGGTGAAGGCCAGCTCCTTGCCGTCATCCAGCCGGGTGATCTCCACGCTGGGCTGGCCGAGCGCGAACA
>JADGPC010000457.1 GCA_017882645.1 Streptosporangiales bacterium
CCGGTTCATCTGCGGCACCCAGGACGGGCACAAGCAGCTTGAGCACCGGATCAGCGAGTTCCTCGGCACCGCGGACACGATCTTGTACCCGTCCTGCTTCGACGCCAACGGAGGGCTGTTCGAGACCATACTCGGCGACCAGGACGCCGTGATCAGCGATGAGCTGAACCACGCGTCCATCATCGACGGGATCAGGCTCTGCCGGGCCAGGCGGCTGCGGTACAAGAACCGGGACATGGCCGACCTGGAGACCCAGCTCAAGGCGTCGGCTGACGCCCGGCGCCGGCTGATCGCGACCGACGGCGTGTTCTCGATGGACGGGTACGTCGCTCCGCTGGGCGAGATCTGCGACCTCGCCGAGCGCTACGACGCGATGGTCATGGTCGACGACTCGCATGCGGTCGGCTTCGTCGGGCCGGCCGGCCGGGGCACCCCCGAGCTGCACGGCGTGACCGACCGGGTGGACATCGTCACCGGCACCCTGGGCAAGGCGCTGGGCGGGGCCAGCGGTGGCTTCACGAGCGGCCGGCCGGAGATCGTCGACCTGCTGCGGCAGCGTTCCCGGCCGTACCTGTTCTCCAACTCGGTGGCGCCGGCCGTGGTCGGGGCGTCGCTGAAGGTACTCGACCTGCTCGACTCGAGCGACGACCTGCGGGCCACCCTGCGCGAGAACACGGTGTGGTTCAGGGAGCGGATGACCGGTCTCGGCTTCGACGTGCTGCCCGGTGACCATCCCATCGTGCCGGTGATGATCGGCGACGCGGCCCGCGCGTCCAGGCTGGCCGACCTGCTGCTCGGCAAGGGCGTCTACGTGATCGGGTTCAGCTACCCGGTGGTCCCGATCGGCAAGGCGCGGATCAGGACCCAGGTGTCGGCCGCCCACACCAGGGACGAGCTCGAGTTCGCGGCGGCGGCGTTCGCGCAGGCCCGCGACGAGCTGGACGGTGCGGCGACTTAGGGTAGAAACGTACGGCGCCCGAGAAAGCCCAGCCCGAGAAAGCCCAGCCCTCCGAGAGCTCTGATACCTGGCTGAGGGGAGCCGGCCGATGAGCAGTCTCGCGGACCAGAGCAGCCCGGCGACGAAGGCGGACCGGCCGGGCGGCAGCCGGATCGACCCGACGTCGGTCGTGATCATCGTGGTGGGCCTGCTCTGCTTCGTCGTCCTGTTCTTCGGCTGGAACGGGCTCTGCCTGCCGGTCGGCCTGGCCGGCCCGGTCGGCGGCCGGTCGGTCTGCGGGACCGCGATCGGCGTCGTGTCCGGCTGGGCTGGCTTCGGGGTGGTGGCGGGCCTGGCCGTCGTCTGCCTGATCCTGTGGGAGGCGCTGTCGCTGGCTGACGCGCTCGCGATCGGCCGTCAGTCCGTCGAGCGGCAGGTAGCCGCCGGCCTGTCGGCGGCCCTGGTGCTGTTCACCCTGCTGAGAGTCCTGACCGGCCTGACCGCCTATGCCTGGATCGGCCTGGCGCTGGCCGTCGCTACCTGCGCCGTCGCGATCGCCCGGTGGCTGCGTTACCGGCGGACCACCACCGCTGCTCCGGCCCACCGCCCAGATAGCACAGTTCCCGCATATCGTGCAAGAAAGTCCCACGTGGCAGCACCCGCCACACCACCCAGATCAGCGCCGAAGCACTTATCATGACTTCGCGTCAAAATCGCGCCCGACTTGGCCCGCTCTGCGAATTTCGGTCGGCGCGAAGTCATGATAACTCGTCTCGCCCGGGCGGGGCGGTCGCGCGGTCACGAAAATTGCCCGGTTTGTGACCGGTTTGCTTTCCGGTCCTTATGGCCGGTTTGCGTTCCGGTCAGTGCCCCGGACGAGGCCAGCAAGTTGACCGAGCTGCGTGCCGCCGCAGAAACAGGGGAGCGCGGGATCGCCGGCTTCCGGCCCCTGGCGGTCGGCCTCCCGTCCAGGGTCGCTGGGTCCGGCTCAGTGACGGATCTGTTGAGGGATTGGGACATAGGCCCTAATGTTGCCGGCGTGAACCAGAATCCCTGGCCAGCTCGGTCGGGCCTGCTCCCGAGCCCCGGGTTCCGCGGAAGAACCGGCCCGCAGCGGGGCGGGATTGCCGGTGTCATCGTTGCGGTTCCCCTGCGAGGACGGCGGGTCAGCTGTGGTCCATCTCGGGAACTGACGCGCTAACGGCCGGCCGAAGCGCCGCCTGAGCCGCCGGCGATCTCGTAGGACCACAGCTCGCTGCTGACGCCGACCGGCGCCTGCGCCGGGGCGCCCTGGCGTTCTGGCGCTGACCGGTGCCCGTGGCCGAACGCCGGCGAGCCCATCCAGGCCTGGAACGATTCCTCGTCCCGCCACCGGGTGACCACCAGCCAGGTCGTGCGCTCGTCGACGGGCTTGAGCAGCTCGAAGCCCTCGAAGCCGTCCTGGCTGTCGACGGCGCCGGCCCGGGCGGCGAACCGGCGGGCGAGCTCGTCCCCGCTGCTGGCCGGTACGGTGATGGCATTGATCTTCACGACGGTCATGGCACCGATCATGCCAGCCGGCCGGCCGGAAACCTGTTGCGGTCACTGCCGCGGGCTCCGATGATGATCCGATGACCTGGACCGCACCGGATGTATCCCGTACCGAACCGCCCGAGGTCGCCGGCGAGCGCGAGGCGCTGCAAGGCTGGCTCGACTACCACCGCGCGACCTTGCTCTTCAAGGGCCAGGGCCTGACTGGCGAGCAGCTCGCCAGGCGGGCCGTCCCGCCGTCGACGCTCTCGCTGCTTGGCCTGGTCAGGCACATGGCCGAGGTCGAGCGATCGTGGTTCCGCACCCGCTTCGCTGGTCAGACCGACCTCGGCTACCTCTACTGCAGCGACGAGTACCCCGACGGCGACTTCGACCTCACCGACCCCGCAGCCGCCGAAGCCGACCTGCGGACCTTCGTCAGCGAGTGCGAGCTCGCCGACGCTGCCGCCCGCGGCCGGTCCCTGGACGACACCTTCATCTTGCCGAGAACCGGCACCCCGATGGACCTGCGCTGGATCTACCTGCACATGATCGAGGAGTACGCGCGGCACAACGGGCACGCCGACATCCTGCGCGAGCAGACGGACGGCGCCACCGGCGACTAGGCGCAGGCTCGCGGCTCGCCGCAGACAGCCCACGGTGGGGCCAGCATCCCGGGTGTCTCGTCCTAGCACCATTGCTGCCTGCCGGCAAGTGCCATTTACTGTTCGTCATGAGGTCCGACCTGGCGGCAGCCCTGAGAATGACGGCGGCCTGGACCCGGCTGGAGTGGCGGCGGCGGTGGCGCTCCCTGCTCGGGCTAGCTCTCCTGATCGCCGTGTCGACGGCGACCGTGCTCACGGCGGTTGCTGGGGCGCGGCGCGGCGAGACCGCGCCGAACCGGCTCTGGGCGCGGACGCTGCCCGCCACGCTCACCGTGCTGCCGAACCAGCCAGGCTTCAAGTGGGCCCCGATCCGCAGGCTCCCCGAGGTCGCCGCGCTGACGACGTTCGCGGTCGCCAGCTATCAGGTCGTCGGGTACCCGCAGGCCGGGATCGGGTTCCCGCCCGGCGACGACAACCTGATGCGGACCATCGAGCGCCCGGTCGTGCTCCAGGGCCGGGTCTTCAACCAGCACCGGGTCCATGAGGCGGTCGTGACCGGGCTGTTCGCGGCCGATTACGGCAAGAGCGTCGGGGACTGGGTGACGGTCCAGCTGCCGACCGTGGGGCAGGTCAACGCCAACTGGGATCCTTCATCCGGCCAGCCGGCCCGCGGCCCGAGAGTCAGGGTCCGCATCGTCGGCGTGGTCCGCTCACCGTGGCTGTCGGACTCGGTCGGCTCGCACGGAGCGCTCCAGGTCACGCCTGCGCTGATGGCGCGCTACCCGGAGAACTTCCTCGGCTCGCAGCATCGCGGTTTCCTCAACGCGCTGATCAGGCTTCGGGGCGGCGGCCCGGCGGCCGTCCAGCGGTTCCGCTCTGACCTGGCCCGGGTAACCGGGCGCGGCGACATCGACGTCCTGGACAACCTGGTGGTCTTCGGCGCCCCGACCCAGCGCACCATCGACTACGAGTCCGCCTGCCTGCTGGCCTTCGGCCTGGCGGCGCTGGCAGCGGCCCTGTTCCTGGTCGGCCAGTCGGTCGCACGCTACACCGCCGCCTCCGTGTCCGACCTGCAGTTGCTGCGAGCCAGCGGGATCACGCCGCGCGAGACGACCATGGCCGCGAGCGCCGGCCCCGTACTAGCCGCCGTGGCCGGCGCGACACTGGCCGCCGTGACCGCGGTCGTGGCGTCGAACTGGATGCCGATCGGCGCCGCGTCGCTGCTGGAGCCCCGTCCCGGGATCAGCGCCGACTGGCCCGTCCTGGCCACGGGCTGGGTCGCGGTACCGGTCCTGGTGCTGCTCGGATCGGCGGCTGCCGCCTACGCCGCGGTGGCCGCCAGCCGGACCGAGCGGCTGCCGAGGCGGTCGGTGGTCGCCGCCGCGGCAGTCAGTACCGGAGCGCCGGTGCCGGTCCTGATCGGAGCGCGGTTCGCGCTCGAGGCAGGTCGCGGCAGGTCCGCGCTGCCGGTCCGGCCGGCGCTGTTCGGCGCCGTTGCCGGGGTGCTCGGCGTGCTGGCCGCGTTCACGTTCTCGGCCGGGGTCTCCGATGCCGCGGCGCACCCGGCCCGGTTCGGCCAGACCAGCCAGCTCCTGACGTTCGTCGGCGAGGACGGCCATGACTTCGTGCCCGCCAGCAAGCTGCTGGACGCCATTGCCGCCAGCCCGGATGTCGCCGCGGTCAACGACGCGCGCAGCGCGGTGGCGCAGTCCGGCGACGTGTCGATCACGACCTACACGTTCGCGCCGGTGGCCGGCCGGCGGGTGCCGATCGTGCTGACCGCCGGCCGGCTCCCGTCCGGGCCCGGCGAGATCGTCCTGGCCCCCACCACGGCCCGGCTGCTGCACGCGGGCATAGGCAGGCGCGTCAGCCTGGCTGGCAGCACGCACCCGGTCACCGTCACCGTCACCGGGACCGGCTTCGTTCCCGAGGGTCCGCATAACGACTACGACAGCGGCGCGTGGATGACCCCGGCGGGTTACCAGCGCCTGTTCGCCCAGTCCACGTTCGCGTTCAAGTTCCGCTGGTTCCAGATCGAGCTGCGCCCCGGCGTCAGCGTGGCCGCTGCCACCCGCCGCCTGAGCGCCATTACCAGGTCCGCGATCGGCGGCCCCGGCGCCGGCGTCGGGCCGCCGCCGCTGCCGCAGGCGATCCTGGAAGTCAGGGATGTGGCCGTGCTGCCGTTCGCGCTCGGCGCCTTCCTGGTCCTGCTGGCGCTCGGCGCCGTCGGGCACGCGCTGGCAACCGCCGTCCGGCGCCGCCGGCACGAGCTCGCGGTGCTGCGTGCCCTCGGCATCACCAGGCTCCAGGCCAGGCTGATAGTGGTCACGCAGGCCAGCCTGCTGGCGGCCGTCGGGCTCGCCTTTGGCGTGCCGCTCGGCATCGTGCTCGGCCGGGTCACCTGGCGGCTGGTGGCGCAGGAGACCCCGCTGGCCTATCACCCGCCGCTCGCGCTCGTCGCCGTCGCGCTGGCCGGGCCGGCGGCCCTGGCGGCCGCGAACCTGCTGGCGGCCTGGCCGGGCCACCGCGCCGCCCGGCTGCACAGCGCGCAGATCCTGCGCGCGGAGTGAGTCCAGCGGCCGGGCGAGGCGGCATCGAGAGAGCTAGTCGTAGCTGACGCTGACCTCGGGGGTGAGGGCGACGGACTGGCAGGCCAGGACGTACCCGTCGGCCAGATCCTCGTCCTCGAGCACCTCGTTGTGCGCCATCTCCACCTCACCGCTGACCAGCCGGCAGGCGCACGCGCCGCAGATGCCCTCGCGGCACGAGTACGACGCGGCCAGCCCGGAGTCGATCATGACGTCGAGCATCCGCCGGCCGGCCGGCCAGTCGAGCTGGTGAACCTTGTCGTCCAGCTCGACCTCAAGCGTGGCGGCCAGGCCGTCATCCGGCGTCTCGGTCGCCTCGAACGGGTTCTCGGCCAGCGACAGGAACCGTTCGACGTGGACCCGCTGTGCCGGAACGCCCAGGTCGCGCAGCGCCTGCCTGGCTACGGCCATGTACGGGTCAGGCCCGCAGACGTAGGCGTCGAACCCGGCGTACGGCCGGGCCAGCTCGCGCAGCGCGACCGCGTCCGGCGGCCCGGCGAGTACATCGAGCCAGTGCAGCACGAGCAGCCGGTCGGGCGCCGCGGACTGGAGTTCGCGCAGCCGCGAGGCGAAGATGACCGACCGCTCGTCGGCGTTGGCGTAGATCAGCACGATCTTGCCGTGCCCGGCGACTAGGGCTGAGGAGAGGATCGACATGACCGGGGTGATACCGCTCCCGCCGGCGAACATCAGGAAGTCGGCGTCGAGGGACCGCGGGGTGAAGGTTCCGGCCGGCGGCAGCAGGTCGAGCAACGTGCCGGCGGTCACCGTGTCGGCAATCCAGTTGGAGGCATAACCGGACAGCATCCGCTTGACCGTCACACTAGGCGGGTCACCAGCGGCCGGTGAGCTGGACAGCGAATAGCAGCGCGCCACCGAGCCGCCGCCGGGCAGCGGCACCCGGACGGTCAGGAACTGGCCTGGCTGGTAGGCGAAGACCTCGGCCAGCTCGGGCGGAACGTCGAGCACCAGGGAGCACGCCTGGTCCGTCTCGCTGACCACCGCCGCGACCGGCACCTGGTAGAAGATGCGCCCGGAGGTCACGGCTCGCGGACCGTCAGCCGGAGCCGGCCCAGCTGTACGCGCCCGCGTGGCCGCCTGCGCCCGCGCCCGCCCGGCCGCCCGCGCCGGAGCATCATGGCGGCAGTACCTCGACGCGACCGCTGGCGACCGCGCGCTCGATGCTGGCCCGCAGGCTGGCGCAGGTCGCGATCAGCGCGGACGTGCCGCCCTCGGCGACCTGCGCCGAGAACTCGGTGCACCGCAGTACCGCCTCGGCGCTCCACTGCACGCTGGTGTGCTGCAGGCTGAACTTGGCCACGTCGACGCTGGCTCCGCACCGCTCGCACTCGACCGCCACATACCGCCACGGCCGCTCATCGGCCCGCACGGCCACCCCGGGTGCGCGTTCCATGATCAGCCGGACTGGCCGGCGCGGGCGGCGAGGTTGGCGGCGACTTCGGCTTCCCAGGACTGGACGGCGCGGGTGGTGTCGATCTCGTACTCGTGCCGCGCGACCATGTCGGGCGTGATGTCGGCGACGTCGACGTAGAACTGCTCGTACCAGCGCCGCAGCTGGTAGACCGGCCCGTCCTCGGCGCACAGCAGCGGGTTGTCGATCTTGGTCTTGTTCGTCCAGATCGCCACGTCCTGCTGGAACCCGAGCCCGATGAACTCGGCGAACTTGGCCGCGATCTTGTCCCCCTGGGCGTCGGTGACGCCAGCGGGCTTCTTCACGATCGCGCCCCACTGAAGCAGGAACGAGTCGGGCGTGACCGGGTAGTGGCAGTTGATCAGCACGCTCTCCATCGTCATGCCGTGATAGTCGTGCCACAGGTAGTCGATCATGTACGACGGCCCGTAGTACGCGGCTTCCGACCGGAGCGTCGTCTCGCCGCCCGCCGAGTAGTTCGAGCCGGTCTCGATATCCGGCCGCGACTTGGTGTTCAGGTACTGCGCGGCGACATGGCCCTCGAGCACGTTCTTGAAGAACGTCGGGAACGCGAAGTGAATGTAGAAGAAGTGAGCCATGTCGACGACGTTGTCGATCACCTCGCGGCAGTTCGAGTTCTGGACCAGGATCGAGTCCCAGGTCCAGTTGGACCACTCGGAAGAGAAAGCCCCGTCGATCCGCGGGATCGCGATGTGCTCAGCCGGCGGATTACCCTCGGGGTCGTTCCAGACGAACAGCTGCCTGTTCTCCTCCAGCGTCCGCCAGGACCTGGTCCGCGCGGCCGGCGGTACGCGCCTGGCGTACGGGATGTGCGCGCACTTGCCGTCGCCGCCCCAGCGCCAGTCGTGGAACGGGCACGCCACCTGGTCGCCCTTGATGGTGCCCATGGTCAGGTCGCCGCCCATGTGCCGGCAGAACGCGTCGAGCACGTGCAGCTTTCCGGCCGAGTCGGCGAAGACCACCAGCTTGGTGCCGAACGCCTGCACCGCGTGCGGGCCGCCGGTCCGGAAGGTCTCGGCCAGGCCGAGGCAGTGCCAGCCGCGCGCGTACCGGCCAGGCAGGGTTCCCGAGTCAATGGTGCGGACCCCGGCACGGTCGTTCATGGGCCCTCCCCTGAGTGATAGCCCTAGACTAGAACATGTTCTAGTCTAGGGGCCAGTTGAGGCACCCGTCATGGGTGCGGACGATGCTGTACGTGCGGGCGCGGGCGCAAGCCGGCGCTCCGGCGGGAGGAGCAGCC
>JADGPC010000458.1 GCA_017882645.1 Streptosporangiales bacterium
CGCCGCCGTCACGGACAGGAAGCCAGTAGCCGTCGGCGATGACGGCGCCAGGCGGCGTCTCGCCGCGGCTCATCATCTCGCCGGCGTCGACTTCGAACAGGTAGCAGTGAGCGCCGCGGGACCTGAACTCCTCGGTGAAGTAGCCCGCGCCGCCGCCGATGTCGAGCACGGTCCGGCCCTGTACGGCGGTGAACTCGGCCAGCTGGCTCGCGGCATCCTGCGCCAGCGCCGCGTAGAAGCCGTCGGGATCCGCCTGCTCGCTCAGGAATAGGCGGAACAGGCGGACGGACCTCAACATGCGCCGGCTCCTCGATTGCATGGCCTCTGCTCCGCGTGCCGCGGCCGCGACCTGGTGAAGCTGGCAGCGGTTGCAGGGACACATGCTACTTTTCAGTAGCACCTGATTGTCAGCCTAGCTAGCACTTCACGGCCCTAGACCTGATTCGGCAAGGCCAAATGCGGTGCGTTCACATCTGGCCGGCAATGAGCCCATCCGGCCGGGAGCGCCACAATCCGGCTACGACCCCCCGGGCAGCGCCGCCCGCGTCTACACTTGACGATCGTGCCGAAATCACCACAATAGTGCTCACCGCTCAGGCTGGCGGTCGGACACGGCGACCCGGGAGGTTCACGTCCGTGAAGCAGCGCCGATCTCCCGTTACGCGCCGGCAGCGCGCGAGCCACGTAGCGAGCGCGCCAGCATGAGCTCAGGGCGGCACATTGTCTTCATCGCCTGGCGTGATCTCGCGAACAAGGACGCCGGCGGGTCCGAGCTCCTGGTCGACCGGCTGGCGCGGGGCCTGACGGAACGCGGCGACCGGGTGACGCTGCTGTGCGGCGGCGCGGTCGGTGAGCGGACGTACGAGGTCCGGCGCAGCGGCGGCACCTATACCCAGTTCGCGCGGGCGCCGTTCGCGTTCCGGCGGCATCTGCGCGACTGCGACCTGATCGTCGAGGTCTGCAACGGCATGCCGTACCTGGCTCCGCTGTGGACCAAACGGCCCGTGGTCTGCCTGGTCAATCACGTGCACACCGAACTGTGGCGGCTGCGCTTCCCGGCGCCGGTCGCCGCGCTCGGACGGCTGACCGAGTCGGCCGTCATGCCGTGGGTGCACCGCGACAACCTGTTCCTCACCGTCTCGGCGTCCACCTTCGCCGGGCTGCGCGAGATCGGCGTCGACACCGAGCGGATCAGGCTGATCTGCAATGGCGTCGAACCGGGACCGCCGCCCGCGCCCCGCTCGCCCGAGCCGCTGTTCCTCGCGCTCGGCCGGCTGGCCGGGTACAAGCGGACCGACCTGCTGCTCAGGCTCTGGGACCGGGTACGGCACGTCACCGGCGGCCGGCTGGTTATCGCGGGCGACGGACCCGAGCGCGAGCGGCTCGAGGCCCAGGCGGGCCCGGGGGTCGAGTTCACCGGCCGGGTGTCGGAGGAAGAGAAGCACCGGCTGCTGTCGGCCGCCTGGCTGCTGCTGCATCCGGCCAGCATCGAGGGCTGGGGGATCGTCGTCGCCGAGGCCGCCGTCCGCGGTACGCCGGCGGTCGGTTTCAGCGTCCCCGGGCTCAGGGACTCGGTCGTCCACAACGAGACCGGCCTGCTGGTCAGGACCGAGGGCGAGTTCGCCTCGGCCTGGGCATCCCTGGCGATCGACGACAGGAAGCGGCACGCGATGGGCCGGGCGGCGCGCGAGCGCGCCATGCAGCTGCACTGGTCGGCTGCCGTCGATGGCTTCTCGCTGGTGGCCGACGAGGCGCTGGCGCGGGCCAGGGTCGCCGGCCAGGTCTCGGCTAGCCAGGTCAGGGCCAGCCAGGTCAGGGCGGAAGCCGGGGCCGACGAGCCCGTCGTCGCTGACGCGGTCGGCTACCTGGCCCAGCCCTCCGGCCCGGCGCCGTCGGAGCCGGCATGAGCGCGCCGGCAGCCCCGCGGACCGACCAGGCGCACGGCCCGGCGCACGACCCGGCGCGGGCCGCAGGACCGGCGGCCGCCAATCCGCTCCGCGATTTCTACGAAGACCCCGCCGTGCCGGCTAGCTCGGGCCCTGACCGCGCGTACCGCCAGGCCGAGATGCTTGCCGACCTGCTGGCCGCCCTGCCCGCGCCAGCCCGGATCCTGGACGTCGGCTGCGGTGACGGCTTCGCCACCAGCGTGGCGGCGCGGCGCAACGACTTCCATCACTTCGTCGGGCTCGACTGGTCGGCTCCCTCGCTGGCCCAGGCCGCCGCGCGCGGCGTAACCGTCGTGCGCGCAGGCCTCGATGCGCCGCTGCCGGTCCGGTCGGGCAGCGTGGACGTGGTCATCATGAGCGAGGTCATCGAGCACCTGGTGGACACGGACTCCGCGGTCGAGGAGGCCCACCGCGTGCTCCGGCCGGGCGGCTCGCTGCTGCTCTCAACGCCGAATCTCGCTGCCTGGTACAACCGGGGCCTGCTGGCGCTCGGCATCCAGCCGGTCTTCTCCGAGGTCAGCCTGCGCTCGGTCTTCGGCAGGCCGGGCAGCCAGGTAGCCGGCCACCTGCACATGTTCACCCGCCGCGCCCTGGTCGAGTTCCTCGCTGCCTACGGCCTGGAGTGCGTGCGGGTCGCCGGCGCGCGCTACCACGACGTGCCCGCCGTGCTCCGCCCGCTCGACCTGATCTTCTGTCACTGGCCGTCCGCGGCCTCGATCCTGCTCGTGCAGGCACGCAAGGCGTGATGTTGCACAAGCTCGCCCTGCGAGCGCGGCCGCAGACCACGCCGGCCGCGGCCGGCCCGGCCGTGAACCTGAACCGGGGCCGGCCGCATCTCTGGCCGGCCCTGACCGGCCTGGCACTCGGGCTCCTGGCCATCGGCCCGGCACTGGGCAGCGGCTTCGTCCTGTCCTACGACATGGTCTTCGTCCCCGCACCGCCGGTCGGCTACGCGGACATCGGCCTGGGCGGCGGTCCGCCCCGGGCGGTCCCCAGCGATCTCGTCGTCGCCCTGGCCGCCAGGATCGTCCCGGCCGAATTTGTTCAGAAAATGATCTTGATCGCGATCTTCGTGCTCGCCTGCTCCGGTGCGGCGGCGCTGCTCGCGGCCAGGTGGCCGGATCGCGCCGGCGGCGGAAAGCTGCCGCTGCTCGCCCAGCTGGTCGCCGGGGTCTGTTACGCGTGGAACCCGTTCGTCGCCGAGCGGCTGATCATGGGGCAGTGGGCGATGCTGCTCGGCTACGCCGGACTGCCGTGGGTCGTGCGCGAGGTCTGCGGCCGGGCAGGCCGCATCCGCGTCTGGTGGCTGGCCGCAGCGATGGTTCCGGCCGCGATCGGCGGCTTCGCCGCGATGTCGATCACCGTGCTCGCGGCCGTGCCCGCTGCGCTCTGCGGCGGCCATCCCTGGCCGGAGCGGGCTCGCAGGCTGATGCTCACGCTCGGCGTCATCGCGATCGCCAGCCTGCCCTGGCTGATCCCCTCGCTCGTCAATCCGGTGCATGCCGACCCGAACGGCGCGGCTGCGTTCACGGCCCGGGCCGACACGCCGTTCGGGGCGCTCGGCAGCCTGGTCATGCTGGGCGGCATCTGGAACGCCGAGGCAGTCCCGGCCGGCTACGGCGGGCCGGCCTCCGCCTGCTGGCTCGCCGTCGTCATCCTGGCCGGCGCCGGGTACGTGGTGGCGGCCAGGAGCAGGCGGCTCAGCCCGGGGGCCGGCGTGGCGGCCGTGGCGGGCCTCGGCATCGCCGCGGTCGGGCTGACAGCGCCGACGCTGACGGCCCTGCGCGCCGCCATCACGTTCTGGCCCGGATTCGCGCTGCTCCGTGACGGCCAGCAGTTTGTCGCTCCGGCCGCTCTGGCCGTGGCCATCGGCCTCGGCGCCGGGATCGGCGCGCTGATCGAGGCGGCCAGCGCGCCGGACGGCTCCCGCCTGATCCGGGGAACGCAGTCCGCGCTCGGGCCAGCCGTGACTATCGGCGTGCTCGCGCTGGCCGCTCCGGTCGTCCTGCTGCCCGGGCTCGCCTGGGGAGCGGCCGGCCGGCTCCAGGCGGTGCAGTACCCGGCCGACTGGATGCGGGCGCGCCAGCTCATCGAGCACGACCGGCACGCCGGCTCGGTCCTGCTGCTGCCGTGGGCACAGTACCGGCGCTATCCGTGGAACCACGGCAAGGCCGTATTCGATCCCTGGCCCCGGCTGCTCGCCCGGCCGACGATCTGGAACGACGCCCTTCAGGTTGGCCGGACCACGGTGGCCGCCGAGAGCGAGCGGGCACGGCAGCTCAGCCCGGTGATCAGCGCAGGCAGGCCGATGACGTCAGCGCTGGCCGCGGCCGGGGTCCGGTATGTGGTTGTCGACGCGGGTCCGCTGCTCCGCCGGGACCGGCAGCGCCGCGGGCAGCTCGCCGTGCTGGCGCGGCTGCCGGGAGCCAGGGTGGTGCTGGCCGCGCCGGACCTGGTGCTGTTCCGCCTGCCCGCCGGCCCCTGAGCTGATATCCGACCTGCGGGCATATCTATTTCATATCGGTCTGGCGAGATAGCCCGGACATTCCCTAAGCTAGGGGGCCAAGCCGCCAGGATCTGGATGCGGGTCCGGCAAGGAGGAGCATTCGTGACTCGACTAGGTCTGCTGCTGATTTCGGTCGTGGCCGGCGCCGCGCTGGCGTTCGCCGTGGCGTTCACGATCACGAGCGTGCTGGCCAGCGCCGACGAGAGCCCGGTCAACCAGCAGCTGTACAACTACGGCACGCACTAGCCCGGTCCGCTAGCTGTCCGCGGTGAGTTCGGCCGCGAGGATGGCGCCAAGTTCCCAGCACGCATCCAGGTCGGCCCTTGTCGGCTGCCCCGTCACGCAGACCGGCGGCCTGACCTTCTGCCAGGCAAGCCCGTTCGCAATCGCCTCGACGGCCCTGACCGCTCCCGTCGTATCACTGGCACCGTGTACGTAAAGCCCGTAGGGGCGCCGCTGAGTGGCCTCGAGACACGGGTAGTAGATGCCGTCGAAGAAGTGCTTGAGCGCCCCCGACATGTAGCCGATGTTGGCCGGCGTGCCGAGCAGGTAACCGTCGGCGGCCAGGACGTCGGCGGCGCCGGCGGTCAGCGCGGGCACCACGGTCACCTCGACATCCTCGATCTCGTCCGTGCGCGCCCCGGTCAGCACGGACTCGAACATGGCCTGCATCGCCGGTGACGGCGTGTGGTGCACGAACAGCAGACGGCGCATGTGCCCGGAGCATAACCGCATCGCGCTCCGCATGCCTTGTTTCCTTGCTCCGCCCGTCACCCTGAGCTTAGACTGAACATTCAGTCAACTCCGTTAGGGAGCTAGTCATGGCCGATAGACAGGCCTCGCACGACGAGAGATCAGCACGTCAGACCGCCACCCTGGCCGATCCCAGCCACCCGGACGCGACGCACGAAACGACCCGGCCACCCTCGCGCCCATCCCTCGCCGAGATCATCAGCGAGCAGGAGCGCATCTTCATCGACCGCCAGCCCGAGTCAGCCCGGCTCGCGGCCGAGGCCCGCGAGTTCCTGGCTGGCGGCGTGACCTCCAGCTGGCAGATCTCCCGCCCGCAGCCGGTCTGGCTCAGTCACGGCAGCGGCTCCAAGCTCTATGACGTCGACGGCAACGAGTATGTCGACATGCACGGCGGTTACGGCGTCTCGCTCGCCGGGCACGCGCACCCCGCGATCGTTGCCGCCGTGCAGCACCAGGTGACCCGCGGAAC
>JADGPC010000459.1 GCA_017882645.1 Streptosporangiales bacterium
CGCCATCAGGGCCTGACGTCGCTGTAGCCGGCTGCCCTTAGGCCCGGCTCTACACCCGACAGCCAGCCAGTTCCACGGTCAGCCGGACGACCCGGGCCGGAGCCAGGTTCCGAGGCGACGAGTTCGGTGGTATCGCGATCTTTCGTTCCGCCAGCGTCGCGCTGAGCCGGCCCGTGGTTCATGACCGCCTGATCAGCCTGGCCGACGACCAGCACCAGCCCGAAGCCGCGTAGCATCCGATGAGTTCTCGATGCGGAAGGAGTTGACGCAGTTGTGGCTACGCAGCTGCTCGAGACCCCCGAGGTCGACCTCGTCTACGACATCCACGGCCCGCTCTGCCGGCCGCCGGTGGACACCCGCCGCTGGTCATGATCGGCCAGCCAATGGACGCCGGCGGCTTCCGCACGCTGGCGTCGCACTTCCCTGACCGTACCGTGGTCACCTACGACCCGCGCGGCCTCGGCCGCAGCACCCGCAAGGACGGCCGGGTCGACCATGATCCCGGGATCCAGGCCGCCGACGTGCACGCCGTCATCGAGGCGCTCGGCGCGGGGCCGGTCGAGATGTTCGCCAGCAGCGGCGGTGCGGTGACCGCGCTCGCCCTGGTGGCGGCATTCCCCGATGACGTGACCACCTTGGTGGCGCACGAGCCGCCGCTCATTCCGGTGCTCCCCGACGCCCAGGCGGCCGAGCGCGCCCGGGCCGGCGTCCGAGATGCATACGAGGACAAGGGCACGGGCGCGGGCATGGCGGCCTTCATCATGATGACGTCGTGGCGGGGCGAATTCACCGACGACTACTTCGCCCAGCCCGTGCCGGATCCGGCCGCGTTCGGGATGCCGACCGTGGATGACGGCTCCCGTGGCGACCCGCTGCTCTCCGACCGGTCCTGGGCGGTCAGCAGCTACCGGCCCGATGTCGACGCGCTTACCGCGGCGCGGACGCGGGTCGTGATCGCAGTGGGCGAAGAGTCCCTGGACACCTTCACCGGACGCACCTCGGCGGCGACGGCCAAGCTGCTCGGCCAGCAGGCGACGGTTTTCCCGAGCCACCACGGCGGCTTCGTCGGCGGCGAGTCCGGCTACACCGGGCAGCCTGAAGCCTTCGCGCGCAAGCTGCGCGAGATCCTCGCCGATGCCAGCTGACAACCAGAGCACGACCTGAGCCCGAGAGAGCAGGAGGACGCTCGTGCGCTTCGCCTTCAAGACCGCGCCGCAGAACACGACCTGGGCGGACATGCTGGCCGTCTGGAAGGAGGCCGATGACATCGACATCTTCGAATCGGGCTGGCTCTTCGACCATTTCTACCCGATCGTCGGTGATTCGGCCGGCCCGTGCCTGGAGGGCTGGGCGGCGCTGACGGCGCTGGCGCAGGCGACCCAGCGGCTCAGGCTCGGCACGCTGGTGACCGGAATCCACTACCGCCACCCGGCCGTCCTGGCGAAGATGGCGGCGACCATCGACATCATCTCCGGCGGCCGCCTGGAGCTGGGCATCGGAGCGGGCTGGAACGAGGAAGAATCCGGCGCCTACGGCATCGAGCTTGGCGGCCGGCGTGAGCGCAGCGACCGCTTCGAGGAAGCGTGCCAGGTACTGATCGGCCTGCTGTCACAGGAGACCACGGATTTCGACGGCGCCTACTACCAGCTGACGAGTGCCCGGTGCGAGCCGAAGGGTCCGCAGCGGCCGCATCCTCCGATCTGCATCGGCGGCAGCGGCGAGCGCCGCACCTTGCGCACCACGGCGCTCTACGCGCAGCACTGGAACTTTGTCGGCGGATCGCCGGACGAGTTCGCCCGCAAGCGGGACGTGCTGTACGCGCACTGCCAGGATGTGGGCCGCGACCCCGCCGAGATCACCTTGTCCAGCCACGTGCGGCTGAACGCTGACCATGACCCGGCGGCCACCGTCGGCCAGATCACCGCGCTGGCCGCGGAAGGTCTGGACCTGGCCATCGTCTATTTGCAGCCGCCGCTGACCCCGGCGGTCCTGGCCCCGCTCGCCCAGGCACTCGCCCCGCTCCGCTAGCTGAGCAGGTCGATCGCCGGCACCCCGCCCGCGGCCGCGACCTGGCGGGCGGGAACTTCGCGTTCACCTTGACCGTGTATGGGCCTGGTACCCGGCTAGGCCCCGGCGTCCGCGAGCTCCGCGATCACCTGGGCGTGGCACGGCTCGGGCACGCACCAGCAGCCCAGCCTGCGCCCGCGCAGGCCAGGAAGCAGCGCGAGCAGGTCAGGCCGGCTCAGCAGGTGCTGCCGGTACCTCGCCAGAACCTCCTGGCGGCTGCCGTCGCGGCCCGGCCGCAGCGGGCTGGCCAGCGGCGAGCCGGGCAGCTTCCAGCCGCCGCGGTACATGGCCCGGCCGACATACACGACGTCGGCGATATCAGGATCGTCGCGGTGACCCTTCAGGTTCACGACGCTGGTGGCGGTCAGCAGCTCATCCTCTCATCATCGGCGATAGCCAGGCTACGCCCGCGCGACGGTACATACTCTGCCGCTGCGCGGGCACTTGGGCGCCGTGCACGCTTGAGCCAACCGACACCGGAGGTGCCATCATGACAGCGAACGTCGACCTCGGTCCCGGGGCGCAGCGCCTGGCCGAGCTGGTCGCCAGGGTCAAGGACGAGGAGCTCGGCCATCCCACGCCGTGCCCCGCCTACACCGTCGGTGACCTGATCGACCACGTCGGGGGCCTGGCGCTGGCGTTCACCGCCGCCGCGAGGAAGGACACTGGTGGCCTCACCGAGCAGTCGCCGTCCGGGCAGGCATCGCGCCTGGAACCCGGCTGGCGGGCCAGGATCCCGTCCGACCTGCGCACGCTGGCGCGGGCCTGGCAGGAAGCGGATGCCTGGACCGGGATGACGCGGATCGCGGGGATGGACGCTCCGGCCGAGATGGTCGGGCTCACCGCCGCCGACGAGCTGGTGGTCCATGGCTGGGACGTCGCCCGCGCGACCGGGCAGCCGTACGACTGCGTGCCGGAACTGCTGGTCGCGGCCCGGGCCTTCCTGAGCCAGGTCGCCAGTCCTGATGCCCCGGCCGGACCCGACGTGGCGTTCGGGCCGTCGCGGCCAGCACCAGCCGGCGCGCCGATGCTCGACCAGGTCGTAGCCCTGGCCGGCCGCGACCCGGGCTGGTCGGATCAGGAGTAGTCGCGGAACGCCGGCCACGCCCGTGACCAGGCCGACTGCAGGCCCGTGGCCAGGTAGATCCGCGCTCCCTGCTCGTCGTCGCTGACGCCGAGCCCGTTCCAGAACGTGCCGACCAGCCGAACGTGAGCGAACTCGCGGCGCAGCAGGGCGGGGTCGACATTGATGGCGACGGCAGCCAAGTCGGAGGCGGGCGGCGGACCCCACAGCCAGAACGTGTTGGCACCGCTGTAGGCCTGCGGCAAGCCGAAACCGGGACCGTACCGGTCCAGGGCTCCGGCCTCGCCGTAATTTCCGGCCAGGATCGTGGCGTGGCGGCGCAGTGCGGGGGGAAGTGCGTCATACTCGCGTGCCACCTGGCCGACCTGTTTCGGCCAGGCGATCGACTCGGCCAGGTCATAGTTGATTTTCTGGAGCGGCACGGTGCGCAGCGCGCTGGCTGGCAGCACCGGCAGCGCCACCGGCAGGAACGCCGCGGCCGAGATCAGCATCGCGGCGGCCGCCAGCGCGGCGGGCCGGATCCGGCCCGCTAGCGGCCGCCTGGCGGCGAGCCAGCGCTCGGCCGGGACGCAGCCGGCGGCGAGCAGGAACGCGTAGGCCCCGCCCGGATAGTAGGCCTTGCCGCCCAGCACGAACTGCACCGCGACCGCGATCGCGCAGCCGATCGCAACCGGGCGGAAGCGGCGTGCCGCCGGGCTGCGCAGCGTCCAGACCAGGCCCGCCAGCCAGACCGGCGTCAGGACCAGGCCGGTGAACAGCACCTGGGCCTGCCAGTAGGTGCTCCGGTTGTGCCAGGCCTGGCTCTGCAGCGCTCGGAACACGGCCAGGTTCGGCCAGCCGTGCGCGGCCTGCCAGACGACGTCGGGTGCGGCTAGCACCGCGGCGGCCGCGATGCCGAGCACTAGATAACGGCCGCGCAGCAGGCGGCGGGCGTCGGTGAGGACGAAGCCGACGGCGAGCGAGGCGACGAGGAACGCGATATTCCACTTCGCCGCCGCGGCGATCCCCGTGCAGCCGCCGATCGCCAGCCACCAGCGCGGATCCTGGCTGGCAAGCAAACGGGTGACCAGCAGCAGCAGGACGGCCCAGAACACGTAATCCGGCATCGTCGTGGTCAGCTCGTGCATCGCAGCGATGTACTCACCGCAGGTGGCGGCGGCGAGCGCGGCCAGCAGCTGCCCGGTCCGGCCCGCCCCGAGTGTCCGGCTGATCGCGGCCGTGACGACCACGATCGCGGCCAGCCCGAGCGCGGGCACCAGCCGCAGGCCGACGAGCGAGTTACCGGTCAGCGCGGCCGAGACCCGCGCGATCAGCGGGGTCAGCGCGGGCTGGTCGACGTAGCCGAAGGCCAGGTGCTTTCCGGCGGCGAGGAAGTACAGCTCGTCCCGCACGTAGCC
>JADGPC010000460.1 GCA_017882645.1 Streptosporangiales bacterium
CGCCGGCGGCGATCACGGTGCCGGGACGCTGGGGACCGCTCGGGTATCCCACGCCGTAGCCCGGGTAGTAGCCGTACGGTGACTGGCCGTACGGGTTCGGGGGCGCGGCGTACTGGCCGGGCTGGCCTGGGGCCGGGTACTGGCCGTACTGGCTCGGGGCCGGGTACTGGCCGGGCTGGCCGTACTCGCCTGGAGCGGCGTACTGGCCGGGCTGGCCCGGAGCCGGGTACTGGCCGTACTGGCCTGGAGCGGCGTACTGGCCGGGCTGGCCTGGGGCCGGGTACTGGCCGTACTGGCTCGGGGCCGGGTACTGGCCGGGCTGGCCGTACTGGCCTGGAGCGGCGTACTGGCCGGGGGAGGGCTGCTCGTCGGCTGCCGGTGGTCCCTGGTACTCGGCATTCGGGTCGTACGGGTTCTCGCCCGATTGCCCCCAGTCGGTCATGGACTCTCCCTGCTCGTCGTGTGCGTACCAGCGCGGCGATGCCCGCTTAACCAGACGATATCGGGAGATTCCCCTGGTATGGACGGTTCGCCAGCCGCCGCAGGGCTCTCGATCGTGCAATCATGCACCTGCTTCGTCCACACCCACCGTGTGGGCCATCAACAGTGTGGGCCATTACAGGAGGGCACCATGACGTACCCCAACCCCGGCGATCCGCAGGAGCAGCCCGAGCAGTACCCGCCGCCGCCGCAATACGGTGTGCCGGCCGGCTACGTCCCTGCCCCGCCGGTGTACGGCGGCTACCCGCAGCCTCCCGGCGGCAGCGGCCTGGCGATCGCCAGCCTGGTCTGCGGCATCGTCGGCCTGCTGTTCCTCTGGTTCATCCTCAGCCCGCTGGCGATCATCTTCGGTGGCATCGGCATCTCGAAGGCCAAGAAGGGCGCCTCCGGAAAGGGCATGGCGACCGCGGGCCTGGTGCTCGGCATCGTCGGACTGCTCGGTTACATCATTCTGATCGCGGTGCTCGTGAACAACCACACCTTCCTGCTCTAATCACTTTCGGAGGCGGCGCAGTCTCAGCGGTGGCGCAGTCTCAGCGGCGGCCCGATCCGGGCACGCTCAGAGCCGCTCCTGGATGCAGGTCTTGTACTGCGAGGAGTTGGGGCTGTAATCCAGGCAGGGCTTGATGCGGCCGTAGAAGTAGATCGTCAGCGTCGTCGCCAGGACCGCGCCGACCAGAGCGCAGATCAGCCCGCTGACCGCCATGCCCCGTCCGCCCCGGTTGGGCAGGCGCACGGCATCGTTGCGGCCGAGGATGCCGAAGACGATGGCCAATGCGATCGGGATGATGTCCAGGACGCTCGTCCAGCACAGCACGATGGACGCGATGCCGAGGACGAGGGCGGCCGTCGCCTTCCCGTTGCCGGTGCTCGGCTGCGGGTACTGCGCGTTGTAGGACGGCGGGGCGGGTGCCTGCGGGAGTGACGGGTACTGGGGAGCCTGCTGTCCGTACCGGGCGGGCTGTCCGTACGGCGCCTGGGGAGCGGGCTGGGCCTGGCCGGCGGGGGGCCGGTAGCCCGGCGGTGCGTACTCCGGCGCGATGGGATAGTCGGGCGCGCCGAAGCGGTACGGGTCGAAGTCCAGCGGTTCGTCCGCAGGCTTGCTCAGCGAGACCGGCTCGGACTGCGGGTATTGGCTCCAGCGCGACGGATCGTTCTCCTCGGGCGGCGGGGTGGTCATCGTGGCTCTCCGGGGTCGCGGGCTCGTCGGTACGTGGTCACGACTGTAGTCAACGTGGTCCGCTCCGTCGGACGCCCGAGCCGGCGTCCGACGTCAGCCCCACCCTCGCACGTAGACTGCGTCGGTGACCGACACGACCGACGAACCCAGACACGACAAGGTCTCGATGACCAAGAAGCCCGCTGCCGGGCGCAGCGCCGCGGCGAAGGCGCCGTGGCCGCCGAGGCCGCGGTCCCTGGATCTGGCGCTCATCGCCATCGGCGTCCAGGTGTTCTTCTCGATCGCGCGGGGGGCACTGACGTGGGCGTACACGTCCAGCCTCCGGCAGTCGTTGGTCGATTCGAACAAGGCCAAGAAGAAGCCGCTGGATCTCTGCAACGTCAGGAACTCGAAGGGCTGCCTGGACGTCAACAAGCAGGTGCACCTCAGCCAGATCCTGCTGCTGGCCTCGGCCGTGCTGCTCTCGCTGCTGATCCTGCTGTCCGTGCGCACCATGCTCCGCGGCACCCGCTCCGGCCGGGCGATGTACATCGCGATCAGCCTGGTCGGTGCGTTCATCGGCTTCGCCGGCAGCCCGCTGTCCATCCTCGCGGTCATCGGTGGTGGGCCGGTCCCGCTGACGGTGGCGACCGGCCTGGCCGGCGTCGGATCGCTGGTCGCCATCGTGGTGCTCTTCCGGCCGGACGCGAAGGTGTTCTTCACGCCGGCGGGCACTGCCGCAGGTGCCGCACCCCGGCCCGGACTGTCCTCGCTCTTCGGGCCGAAGCAGCCCCGCGGCCCTCGGCCGGGCGCCGGCGTTCCGCGCGGGGTACCGGCTCGAGGCGGGGCGCGTGCGACGGCCGGCTCCGCGGCCGGCTCCGCGGGGCGCGCCGAGGCAGCTGAGCGTCCAACCGTTGCGTCGGCGCGATCGCGGGCCAAGATGCGCAGCGACGCGGAGGCGAAGGGTGCCGCGTTGGCGCGCTCCCGGGCCAAGGCGAGCAAGTCGCGACGGACCGACGTCTGATGCCGACCGCCCTGGTGACCGGCGCGACTGCCGGTCTCGGTGCGGAGTTTGCCCGTCAGCTCGCCGCCGCGGGGGACGATCTCGTCCTGGTCGCGCGGGACAGCGCGCGCCTGGAGGTGACGCAGCAGAAGTTGAGTGCCGAGTTCGGCGTCGACGTCGCCGTGCTGACCGCCGACCTCACGTCCGACGCCGGATGTTCGGCGGTGGCCGAACGGATCTCCGACGCCGGGCGCCCGGTCGAGCTTCTCGTGAACAACGCCGGCGTCGGCATGTACCGAGCCTTCGGGGCGGCGGACCTCGCCGACGAGGAGCGCCAGCTCGATCTCAACGTCCGCGCCGTCCTGCGTCTGACGCATGCCGCGGTGCGGTCGATGACCGAACGCGGCGCCGGCCGAATCCTCAACGTCTCGTCGGTGTCGGCGTTCGTCCCGCGCGGCTCGAACGCCACCTACTCGGCGAGCAAGGCGTGGGTGACCATGTTCAGCGAAGCGCTCGCCGTGCAGCTGCAGGGCACCGGCGTCACGATCACCGCCGTCCATCCCGGCTTCACGCACACCGAGTTCCACGAGCGCGCTCACGCCGACATGTCGAACGTCCCCGAGCGCATGTGGCTGGAGGCGGAGGACGTCGTGCGTGAGGCCCTGGCCGACACGGCGAAGGGAAAGCCGATGAGCGTGCCGAGCCGGCAGTACAAGGCGTTGGTGGCCGCCTCTCGCTCGATCCCGCGGCCGATCCTGCGTCGCATCATGGCCCGCCGCTCGTACTGACTAGGCTTTGCCCGTGAGCGAGCGAGCCATGGGTAGTGGCCTTCTGCGGACGGCCGACGCGCAGCGAGGGCGGGCGTGAGCGAGCGACACGAGCTGTTGCGGCTGATCAAGGATCTCGCGGTCGTGCACGGCAGAGTGACGCTCTCGTCCGGCATCGAGGCTGACTACTACATCGACCTGCGGCGCATCACCCTGCACCGTGTCGCCGCGCCGCTGGTCGGTCGCGTGTTGCGCGAGGTCACCTCCGATTGGACGTACGAGGCTGCCGGCGGTCTGACTCTCGGTGCCGACCCGGTCGGGACGGCCATCCTGCACGCGTCCGGCGGCACGGTCGACTCGTTCGTGGTTCGTAAGTCCGAGAAGAAGCACGGTATGCACCAGCG
>JADGPC010000072.1 GCA_017882645.1 Streptosporangiales bacterium
ATTGGCGCGGTGCGCCGGGAAGGCGATCCCCGGCCGCGCGGTAACCCTCGCTACGGCAGATTCCGTGACATCGGATTGGCGGTGCCCGGAGTCTTACTAGCGGGAAGGGGTACGCGCAGTGGGAAGTACCATCGCGCTGATTCTGGCCATTGTTGCTGTACTCGCCCTGCTCGCTGCTGCGGCGGCCATCACGTTCATGGTCCGGATGACACGACGACAGCCGCGCACCAGCCCGGCGGCACCGTCACAGCCTGCGGCCCAGCCCGCGGAGGCCGTCCAGCCTGCGCAGGCCGCCCAGCCCGCGCGGAGCGCCCAGCCCGTGCAGAGCGCTGAGTCGGCGCCGGCCCCCTCACCCACGCAGCCCGCCCCGCCCGCCCAGGCGGGGGATGCGTTGCACATTGAGCTCAGGGCGGCGGAGGCACAGGCGGCCGCGATTGTCAGGCAGGCCGAGGAGGCGGCAGAGCAGGCCGCCGATGCCCGCCGCGACCTGGACGAGGAGGTCAGGGCCGTCACGGCCGAGGTCAGGCAGCTGCGGGCTGACCTGGAGCGGCGCGAGGCGCGGATCGCCGAGCGTGAGCAGCGGCTCGACGACGAGGCACGGCGAGTCGACAAGCTGGCCAGCGAGATCGACCAGGTCCGCCGCCAGCTCGAGGAGAGGCGCGCCGAGCTCGATCAGCTGGACGCCAGGGGAAAGGTCGAGCTCGAGCGCATCGCCGGGCTGACCGCCGACCAGGCCAGGGCCGAGCTGGTGACGGCGATCGAGCAGCAGGCGAAACGCGAGGCTGCGGTCATCGTCAGGGAGATCGAGGGCGAGGCGAGGAAAGAAGGCCAGCACCGGGCCAGGAAGATCGTCACGCTCGCCATCCAGCGGATAGCCAGTGAGCAGACCAGCGAGTCGGTGGTGTCCGTGCTGCACCTGCCGGCTGATGAGATGAAGGGCCGGATCATCGGCCGCGAGGGCCGCAACATCCGGGCCTTCGAGACCGTGACCGGCGTGAACCTGATCATCGACGACACGCCGGAGGCGGTCCTGCTGTCGTGCTTCGACCCGGTCCGCCGGGAGGTCGGCAGGCTCACGCTCGAGCGACTGGTCGCCGACGGGAGGATTCATCCGCAGCGGATCGAGGAGGCGTACGAGCAAAGCAGGCTGACGATCCAGGAACTGTGCGTTCGCGCCGGTGAGGACGCGCTCATCGATCTCGCCATCACGGACATGCACCCCGAGCTCACCCAGCTGCTCGGCCAGCTCAGGTACCGGACGTCGTACGGCCAGAACGTGCTGAAGCACCTGGTCGAATCCGCGCATATCGCGGCCATGATGGCGAGCGAGCTTGGCCTGGACCCGGCCCTGATGAAGCGCGGCACGGTGCTGCACGACATCGGCAAGGCCCTGACCCACGAGGTGCAGGGCAGTCATGCCCTGATCGGCGCGGAGATCGCGCGCCGGTACGGCGAGAACGACGATGTCGTGCATGCCATCGAGGCCCACCACAACGAGGTCGAGGTCAGGACCGTGGAGGCGGTGCTGACTCAGGCGGCTGACGCGATCAGCGGCGGCCGTCCCGGTGCGCGCCGGGAATCGCTCGAGGCCTACGTCAAGCGGCTGGAGCGGCTGGAGCAGATCGCCCAGGCGCAGCCTGGCGTGGAGAAGGTCTACGCGATGCAGGCGGGCCGCGAGATCCGGGTGATGGTCAAGCCAGGCGCGGTCGATGACATCGGCGCGCAGGTGATCGCCCGCGACGTAGCCCGCCAGGTGCAGGACGAGCTAACCTACCCCGGCCAGATCAGGGTCACGGTAATCAGGGAGTCCCGCGCCACCGAGTTCGCCCGCTAGCGACGGGCGCGCTAGGCACCGTGCCTGCTAGCCCTGCCCGCCGTCGGTCAGCTTCAGCTCGGGGACGTCGCGCGGCGTGAAGCCCATGATCTGGCCGTAGAACGACAGCTCAGACTCCAGCGCGACCATCATCGACTCGGCCTTACGGAAGCCGTGCGATTCGCCCTCGAACGGGATGTAAGCATGCCGGATGCCGTGCGCGGCGAGGTCGGCCGCGATGTTCTGGGACTGCTGCGGCGGGACGACGGGGTCGTCGAGGCCCTGCAGCAGCAGGACCGGGCAGGTATTGGCGTTCACGTGACCGACCGGTGCGCGCTCCGCATACACGGTGTCGAAGCCCGGCAGCGGGCCGATCAGCCCGTCGAGGTAGCGCGACTCGAAGTCGTGCGTGTGCTCGTTGAAGCCGCGCAGGTCGGAAACCCCGTAGTAGGAGACAGCCGCACTGAAGACCGGGTCGCTGACCGCGCCGGTGGTCACGGCTGCGAGCGCGGTCCAGCCGCCGGCCGAGCCGCCGCGGATCCCGAGCCGCGCCCGGTCGGCCTGGCTGTTCTTGGCTAGCGAGCGCGCCGCCTCCTTGGCGTCGGCCACGTCGACCACGCCCCATTCCCGGTTCAGCCGGTTCCGGTACAGGCGGCCGTAGCCGGTGGAGCCGCCGTAGTTGACGTCGATAATCCCGATGCCGCGGCTGGTGAAGTAGGCCTTCTCCAGGCTCAGCCGTGCGGTCACGTGGCCGGTCGGCCCGCCGTGCACCCAGACGATGTACGGCGGGAGCTCGTCGGCCGGGCCGGTCACCTCGGGGTTCGACGGCGGGTAGACGAGCGCGTGCACGACCCGGCCGTACGGGCCCTCGAGCTCCACCTGCTGCGGCACCGGCAGGAACCGCCGGTCCGGCAGGTCGCTGATCTCGGCCCGCAGGACCGTGGCGGTCCCGGTCTCGGTGTCGATCCTGACCACGGAGTTCGACTCGAGCGGTGCACCCCCGATCGCCGCGATCGTGGTGCCGTCCGCCGACACGCCCTCGAGGAACTCGGTGAACGGCAGGTCGAGGTCGGTCAGCTCGGAGGTCTCCGGGTCGAGCAGCCCGAGCCTGGCACTCCCGCGGCCGTGCCGGACAGCGAGCCGGCCGTCGCCGAGCATCGCGAACGGCCGCGCCCCGAGTTCCCAGAGCGCGTCGGCGAACTCCTCGTCGGCGGGGTACAGCGCCTGCGGCGGCTCGCCGCGCAGGCCGATCTGGTAGATGTTCCACCAGCCGGTCCAGTCGGTCGCCACGTACAGGCTGGTGTTGTCGCGCCACAGCGGCGCCAGCACGGACTCCCTGTTGCTGCCCTTGATCAGCCGGGCCTTGCCCGGCATCGCGTTCTCGACCGGCGCGACCCGCAGCTCGGTGCCGTCCCACGGCATATGCGGATGGTTCCAGCAGATCCAGGCCAGCCACTGCCCGTCCGGCGACGGCGTGGGGAACGCGAAGAAGTCGAAGCCGGTCACCAGGACCCGGATCGCGGCGGCGTCGGTTGCGCCGGATCCGTCCAGCGGAACGGCGACGATCGCCCTGGTGACCTTTCCGCCCTGGTGGCGTTCCCTGACGCACCAGATCTCTTTCTGGTCGGGCGAGATCACGAAATCGGCATAACGCAAAGCGCGGGGCTCGAGCGATCCGCCCGAGCCGGAGACGCGCCCGGGCGCTCCCGGATCGCCTGCGGGCATGATCGCGCTGCCCCGGGCGGCCGGGTCCGGGGTCAGCGGAACCGGCTGGCCATCGCCGGACGCGACCGCGCTCCCGGCAAGGTAGAGGCGCTGGTCGTCGAGGTTCGCGAAGACGACGGGGAGGTCCGGCTCGTCGCCGCCCTCGCCAGTCCCGGCCAGGGCAGCCGAAGCGGCCGCCCCCGGTACCGGCAGATAGGACAGGCCGCCGTACTCGTGGACCCGGCTCCGGGCGGACCACGGCGCCGGCAGCAGCGCCGTCTGGCTCCCGTCCGCCGCCCGGCGGACGATGGTGGTCCGGCCTGCATCGTCCGGCCGGTCCTCCTGCCACCAGGTGCTCGCGCCGATGACGATCGGGAACGCGACCCTGATCCTGCCTCCGGCCACCTGCGCCGCGGAGATCGGCGACGCCCACGAACCGTACGGCGCCTGGGGCAGCCCGGGGGCGGCGGGCTCGGCGTCCGGTGTCCCGCCGGCCTCGCCGGACGGGTGATCGGCGGCGGGGCCGACGGATGACCCGGCCAGGTCACCGGCCCCGGCCGGGCTGCCGGACGCGCCAGGTCCTGCCTCGTGGCCCAGTCCGCTCGTCTCGCCCGTCGTCGCCGTCACGTTGTCATCATAGGGATATCGTGCCCTACCTGCCTGGCTCGGTTCGCCTCGATTGCCGACAACCGGATGGGCACCCTGTGCGCAGCCGGCCCATTTCAGCCCCGGTACGGGAAGGTCGGCAGGCCTGCAACCTCCACCTGGCAGGTGAACAGCGCACCGGCCAGCCGCCCAGGACCGGCGGCCGTCGTAATGAACAGCTGGTCGAGGCCGGGACCGCCGAACGCGCAGCTGGTCACGTTGGCGGCGGGCAGCCGCACGACGCTGGTCAGCCGTCCGCTGGCGTCGTATCGCTGGATGACCCCGCCGCCCCAGACCGCGACCCAGACACCGCCGCGGGAGTCGACGGCCATGCCGTCCGGCATGACCTCGCCCGAGCCCAGCGCGGCGAACGGCCGGCGCTCGCCAAGCTGCCCGGTCGCCGGGTCGTAATCGAGCACGTCGACCCGGTAGTCGAGCGAGTCGATGTAGTACATCAGCTTGTCGTCGGGGCTCCAGCCGAGCCCGTTGGAGATGCCGAGCCCGGTGAAGATCTCCGTCACCGTGCCGTCGGTGTCCAGCCGGTAGAAGGAGCCTTTGCCCGGGGACTCGTCGGCCGCCATCGTTCCCGCGTAGAACCGGCCGGCGCGGTCGCACTTGCCGTCATTCATCCGCGTGCCAGGCAGGCCTGGAGCGGCAGCGATCTCGGCGACGTCACCGGTCAGCGGGTCCAGGCTGAGGAAGGCGCTGCCCGCCGCGACGACCAGGCCGCCGCTGGCCCTCGGCACCACGGCTCCGGCCGGCTGGCCGACGGCCCAGGACGAGTGCACGCTGCCGGCCCCGAGGCGGTGCACTCGCTCGGCCGGGATGTCGACCCAGAACAGGGCCTGCGCGTCGGCATCCCAGCACGGTCCCTCGCCGAGCTCGGCGGCTGGAACGTCGACCGGCTCAGGTTCGTAGATGATCAGATCGGGGGCGTGCTCGGTCAAGGTAACTCCTAGACGGCTGGCCGGCCACGGCTGCGGGGTGGCTCGGCGCGAGGGTGGACCGACGATGTCAGCCGGACGGCGGCGGTGTCAATGCCCGGCCGAGGCTCCCAGTCGCAACGTCTACCCTAAGGAGCATGCCGGGCGCAGACGGTCAGCGGACCTTCGAAATCCGCACCTACGGGTGCCAGATGAACATGCACGACTCCGAGCGGCTCGCCGGGCTGCTCGAGGAGGCCGGCTACCGCAAGCGCGCTGACGGCGCCGAGCCCGACGTCGTGGTCTTCAACACCTGCGCCGTGCGCGAGAACGCCGACAACAGGCTGTACGGCAACCTCGGTCACCTGCTGCCGGTCAAGAACGCTCACCCGGGCATGCAGATCGCCGTCGGCGGCTGCCTGGCTCAGAAGGACCGGGCCGTGATCACTGACCGGGCTCCGTGGGTCGACGTGGTGTTCGGCACGCACAACATCGGCTCGCTGCCCGCGCTGCTCGAACGCGCCCGCGTCCGCCAGGAAGCCCAGGTCGAGATCGCCGAGTCGCTCGAGCGGTTCCCCTCGGTGCTGCCGGCCAGGCGCGAGTCCCCGTACTCGGCCTGGGTCGCGATCTCGGTCGGCTGCAACAACACCTGCACGTTCTGCATCGTGCCCAGCCTGCGCGGCCGCGAGGAGGACCGCAGGCCAGGCGACGTGCTCGCGGAGATCAGGGCGCTGGTCGACGACGGCGTGCTCGAGGTCACGCTGCTCGGGCAGAACGTCAACTCCTACGGGACCGCGTTCGGCGACCGGCTCGCGTTCTCCAAGCTGCTGCGCGCCTGCGGCGAGATCGACGGGCTCGAGCGGGTGCGCTTCACCTCGCCGCACCCCAGGGACTTCACTGACGATGTCATCGCGGCCATGGCGCAGACGCCGAACGTGATGCCGCAGCTGCACATGCCGCTCCAGTCCGGCTCGAACGCCGTCCTCCGCGGCATGCGGCGCGCCTATCGCAGGGACTCTTACCTTGCGATCCTGGACAAGGTACGCGCCGCGATCCCGGCCGCCGCGATCACGACCGACATCATCGTGGGGTTCCCCGGCGAGACCGAGCAGGACTTCGTCGACACGCTCGACATCGTTTGCCGGGCCAGGTTCGCCGGCGCGTTCACTTTCCAGTACTCGATCAGGCCCGGCACCCCGGCCGCGACGATGGACGGGCAGGTCCCGCCGGCGGTGGTCGCCGAGCGGTACGGCCGGCTGGTCGCGGCGGTCGAGGAGGTCACCCTGGCCGAGAACCAGGCGCTGGTCGGCCAGCAGGTCGAGATCCTGGTCGCGGACGGGGAGGGCCGCAAGGACGGTGCCACCCGGCGGATGTCCGGCCGGGCCAGGGACAACCGCCTGGTGCACTTCGGGCCGGGCGGGCCGGCCGCCCCGGCCGAGCCCGGGGCCGGACGGCACGGAGCGGGTGCGGCTGCTGGCCTGGGCGGCGCGGACGCGCCGCCCAGGCCGGGCGACATCGTCGTCACGACGGTGACCAGGGCCGCGCCGCACTACCTGATCGGCGACGGCGCACTGCGGGCGGTGCGCCGTACCAGCGGCGGCGACGCCTGGCAGGCCCGTGCCGCCGGCGCGGCGCCGGCGACCAGCGTCTCGGCGCCTCAGCCGGTCCTGCTCGGCATGCCGGCTCTCGGCTCTCTCCGTTCATGATCACGGAAGTCTCTTGACCTCAGCGGCAGAAAGACTTCCGTGATCATGGAAAGCGAGTCCTCGGCGCGGCCGGTGGTCGCGGTGGTAGGACCGACAGCTGCCGGTAAGTCCGAATTGTCGCTCCGGCTGGCCCGGGCGCTTGGCGGCGAGGTCGTCAACGCCGACTCGATGCAGCTGTACCGGGGGATGGACATCGGCACCGGCAAGCTCACCGCCGCGGAGCGCGGCGGGATCCCGCATCACCTGCTGGACATCTGGGAGGTTACCGAGACGGCGAGCGTCTCGGAGTACCAGCGCCTGGCCAGGGCGGTGATCGAGGACATCAGGCGCCGGGGACGGACCGCGATCCTGGTCGGCGGGTCCGGCCTGTACGTCAGGGCCGCCATCGACAAGCTGGAGTTCCCTGGCACCGATCCGGCGGTGCGCGAGCGGCTGGAGAAGGAGCTCGCTGCCCTCGGGCCGGCGGCCCTGCACGCCAGGCTCGCGGCCGCCGACCCGGCGGCCGCGATGGCGATCCTGCCCAGCAACGGGCGCCGGATCGTTCGAGCGCTCGAGGTCATCGGGCTGTCCGGGCGGCCGTTCAGCGCGACGCTGCCCGACTACCGATCGGTGCTGCCCGCTGTCCAGATTGGCCTGGAGCTGCCACGTCCCGAGCTCGACCAGCGGATCGCGGCCAGGGTCCGGCAGATGTGGCAGGCCGGGTTCGTCGACGAGGTTCGCCGGCTGGCCGGCCCTGGCGAGCCGGGGGCCGGCCTGCGGGCGGGCCGGACGGCCAGCCGGGCACTCGGGTACGCGCAAGTGCTCCGCTTCCTCGACGGGGACTGGACGGAGGCCGAGGCGGAGCGGGAGACCGTGCGCTCGACGCGGCGGTTCGCCCGCCGGCAGGAATCATGGTTCCGGCGGGACCCGAGAATCCGCTGGCTGCGAGCTGGCCAGCCGGTGCCGACGCGGCTGGCACTGGCGGTTATCGACGAGTCCGCTGCGGCCGCTGACTAGCATCAGAGCATGCGTTATGCCAAAGGACACGGGACCGGGAACGACTTCATCATCGTTCCCGACCTCGATGACCGGCTGGAACTCGGTCCTGAGCTAGTCCGCCGGCTGTGCGACCGGCACACCGGGATCGGCGCCGACGGGGTGCTGCGGGTGGTGGGCCGCGGGTCCGGGCCGGCGCCGTGGTTCATGGACTACCGCAACGGTGACGGCAGCATCGGCGAGATGTGCGGCAACGGCATCCGGGTGTTCGCCAGGTATCTCATCGACCACGGGCTCGCGGCCGGTCCTGACCTGGCCATCGCGACCAGGGCGGGCGTCCGGACGGTCCGCCAGGAGGCTGGCGGGGAGCTGACCGTCGACATGGGGCCGGTCACCGTCGGCCGCGCGGCCTGGGCGCTCATCGACGGGCGCCGGTACACCGGGCACGCGGTCTCCGTGGGCAACCCGCACCTGGTCTGCCTGGTCGGCAAGACGCTCGGCGGGATCGACCTGTCCGAGCCGCCCGAGGTCGATGCCGATGCGTTCCCCGACGGGGTGAACGTCGAGATCGTCAGGGTCGTCGGTGAGCACGCGATCGAGATGCGCGTGCACGAGCGCGGCTCGGGCGAGACGCTGTCCTGCGGGACCGGGGCCGTGGCCGCCGCCGCCGGGGCCGCCGCGGCGGCCGGTGAGTGGCCCGGCAGCGGGGACCAGCTGTGGACCGTGGACGTTCCTGGCGGCAGGCTGGCCGTCGCCCCGAACGCGACGGCCGGCTTGCTGACAGGCCCGGCGGTGATCGTTGCCGAGGGCGAGACCTGCGCGTCGTGGCTGACCGATCCGCTGGTCACCGCGTCAGCGACGGCCTGACTCAGCGATCCTGAGCCCGAGCGCGACCAGCGCCCACCCGGTCTGGCTCCTGATCGGCTTCCTTGGCTGGTGGCTGGTGGCGGCCGGGCTGGCCGCGGCGCGGGTCCGGCGGGTTCGGTGGGTCGTCGCTCGCAGCTCGTCCGGGCGCCGGCGCGCGAGCTGCTCGAGTTGACGCGAGTACATGGACTCGATTCCTCTCTGGCTGGTAGCTGCGGAATTGCGGACGGGGCTTGGCTGCTCTGGCGGGTCTGGCTCAGCTGGCCATCTCGGCTCGCGCCGCCCGCGCGATCCGGATCGCGCCGCTGACCGTCCGGCTGCGCAGCTGGAGATCCTCCTGTCCGTCCTGATCGGAGGGGTCGAGGTCGCTGCTGATCCGGCCGGTCACGGACGCGAGGTCGAGATAGACGCCTGTTCCCTCGGCTACCTTGACCTCGATGTCACCGGAGACCGAGTTCAGGTCGGCGCGGCCGTGTGCCACGCTGTTGATCCTGATCTCGCCGCTGGCGGTCCTGGCCGTGACGGAGGCTTCGGCCTTGCCGACGGAGATGTTGCCGCTCGCGGTCCTGGCCATCAGGTCGCCCGTCGCGTGCCGCACCAGGATCCGCCCTGAGGCCGTCTGGACGGTGGGCTCGGCGGCCTCGTCGACCTGGACGCCGCCGGACATGGTGCTGATCTCGGCGGGACCGCGCACATGGTGCACGTCGACCCGGCCGCTGGCCGTGGTGCTCTCGGTCGCGCTGTACTCGCCCTGGCACGTGACGTCCGCTGACGCCGTGGCGATGCTGCAGCGCGAGCCATCCGGTACCGAGATGACCAGGTGCAGGCTCTTGTCACGACGGCGCAGCCCGCGCCGCTCCGGCTCGCTGATCTCCAGCCTGCCGTCCGCGTAGTCCACGGTGACGTAGTCGGCGAGCCGGTCGGCGTCGGCCGACTCCCTGGCGGAGCCGCTGGCGCG
>JADGPC010000461.1 GCA_017882645.1 Streptosporangiales bacterium
GCAGTCCCGCCGCGGCGCCGGCGTGCGCCGGTACATGCCAGCATCGCGGCCGAGCCCGCGGCGACCAGGTTCGTCCTGGCCGGGGCTGGTGCCTCGGTAGCCAGCGCGCCGGCTGGCGCTCCGACGGCACTAGGCCTGGCCGCTGGCCGGCCGGCCGCGAGCGCCACCGCACTCACGACCGCGCTGGCGGCGGCCACAGCAAACAGTCCCCAGCTGCCCGGCGCCGCGGCGGTCAGCAGAATGGAGAGGCCGATGGCCAGCAGGGCGCCGCTGATCGCGGCGGCCGGCCCGGCCAGCGCCGACACCGGCCGGCTCCTGGCTGGCCCGGCGATGGCGATGCTCGCTGCCACCGTGAACACCACCGCGGCCAGCCAGGGCACGCCCGGCCGCCCGGCCGGGAGGGCCAGGGTGGCCGCCGCCAGGAGAACTCCGGCCGTCCACGCCGAGACCGCGGCGATCGAGGCGGCCGTCTTCTCGGCCCGGCCGCCACGGCGTTCGGCCCAGTCAGCCAGCAGCACATCGGCACCGGAGGTCAGGACGAGTCCGAGCGCGACCGGCCCGGCGACCAGCGAGCCCGGGCCAACGAAACTGGCCAGTCCCGCGATCACGAGCAGGCCGGGCAGCTGCGCCAGCGCGATCGCGGCCAGCCGCGGACCCCTGAGCCGGACCGCCGCGCCGTAACCGGCCCACGCTCCGGCCAGCCCCCCGGTTCCCGCAGCCGCGGCAAACGGCCCGCTGGCCAGTCCGCCGGGGACCACCCGCCGCGCCAGGTAGGCATCAGCCAGGGTCAGTGCCAGCCCGATCGCGGCGACCGACTCGGCGGTCGCGTGCAGGTTCCGGCGGACGAGCAGCCGCGGCCCGGCCAGCACCACGCCGGTGACCGCAAGCAAGATCGCACACCGGCCGAGCGGGCCGACCCTGGACCAGTCAGCGACCGTGAACACCGTCGCCGCGATGACGACCAGCATGACGCCCGCCGCCAGCAGCAGTCGGGCCGCGGTTCGCCCCGTCACCTCGGGCACCAGTGACGAGATGGCGAGACTGTTCGCCGGCGCTGGCACGCCTCCGGCACGACCACACTCGCCGTGCCCTCGACTTGCCTGGCGGGCGGCATCTAGCCCGCTCCCGTCCTGACCGCCCGCCTGGCCGGCCGAAGCCTTTTCGCGCAGCGTTCCGCTCCCGCCCGGGCCCGGTTCCCCGGCGACCGCCTGCCGCCGCAGCGTCCCTAGCTCGTCGATCAGCGCCGCGCGGCGGCTGATCAGCCAGGTCCGGGCGGCGTCGACGCGGCCAAGCTCGCCGTCGATCCACCGCACCTCGGCCGCCGGCGGGCCGGCCAGCCAGATGCCGCAGCACCGGCAGTAGGTCTCGGCCGGACTGGCCGAGCTGCAGCATCCCGGGCAGCGGGTCGCCGGAACTGGATGAGAGGTGACTGCTGTGCGCATGCCATCCACGCTGCCGCGCCCCATCCGCTCGCGGTACCGCTGAGCTACTCATCGCCGACGGGCTTGCTACCTAGATCGAGCTGAGTAGCTGACAGCAGGGCCTGAGCCGGGTCCCGGAGCCAGAGCCGGCTCCAGAGAGCACGGACCAGCGCCCTATTTCAGCCGATACTCTCGTAGCGTGGTTTCCCAGGCGGCCCGCCGCCTCGCTCGCCCGAGCCCGGCTGAGCCTGCCATGAGCCTGCAGGCGCCGCTGTGGCGCTCGATTGCCGCCTTCCGGTTCGCGTCGCTGGCCTACGCGGCGATCCTGCTGGCGATCAGGCCTATCTATTACGCGCACTGGGGCTGGGCCTGGGTCGTTCTCGCCGCGATGACGGCGTGGACGATCGTGACCACGATCGCGTACTCCGTGCCGGCCCGGCGAACCTGGCTGCTGCTGGCGGCCGACCTGATCGTAACCGTTCTCGCGCTGCTGTCGACCGCGCTCCTGCAGACGCATGCTGCGACCAGCACCGGGGTCATGCCGCTCACCGCCACCTGGCTCGCCGGGCCGGCCCTGGCCTGGGCCGTCGTCGGCGGCGTGCGGGCCGGGGCGGCGGCGGCCGTCGTGATCGGCGCCTGCGTGGTCCTGCTCAGGGAGCCGCTTGTCGCCACCTATCGGAGCACCGCGCTGGACGGGCCGGTCATCTTGCTGATGGCGGCCATGCTGGTCGGCTACGTCTCGATTCTCATCACCCGGGCCGAGCAGGCACTCCAGCGCGCGACCGAGATCGAGGCGGCCAGCAAGGAGCGGGAGCGACTGGCCAGGACGATCCACGACTCGGTGCTTCAGGTGCTGGCGATGGTGCAGCGACGCGGAACCGAGGCGGGCGGTGAGGCCGCCGAGATCGGCCGCCTGGCAGGCGAGCAGGAAGCCGCGCTGCGAGCGCTGGTCACCGGCGACGGCCTCGTGTCACCTCCGTCTGGCGAGCTCGACCTGAGCGTGCACCTCACCCGGCAGGCATCGGCCTTCGTGTCGGTGATTACCCCGGCTGATCCTGTTCTCCTTACTGAGCGGACAGTCACGGAAACAACAGCAGCGGTCAGGGCCGCGATCGACAATGTGCGGCGGCATTGCGGCGAGTCGGCCAGGGCGTGGGTGCTCGTCGATGACGAGGGCGCCGCGGTGAGCGTGACGATCCGCGATGAGGGACCAGGGATCCCGGCGGGACGCCTCGCCGAGGCCGCGGCCGAGGGCAGGCTGGGAGTCAGCCAGTCCATCAGCGGACGGATCCGCGACCTGGGCGGTTCGGCGGAAATCAGCAGCACGCCGGGGGCCGGAACCGAGGTCCGGCTGCGGGTGCCCCGGGCCGCGCGGCCGGCTTAGGGTGTCGCTGTGGAGATGGCCAGCGGAGGCGGCGGTGATGGCAGTCGCGGTGACGACGGTCGTGCGGGCGGGGGCGGCGCGGTGAGCGAGCCGGCCACCCGGGTCATGGTGGTCGACGATCATCCGATGTGGCGGGACTCGGTCAGCCGTGACCTCAGCGAGGCTGGATTCAAGGTCGTCGCGGCCACCGGCGAGGGCGCCCAGGCCCTGCGTATCGTCGCCTCGGTGCGGCCGGACGTCGTCGTGCTCGACCTCCAGCTGCCCGATGTCTCCGGCGTCGACGTCACCCGCGGCCTGCACGCCGGGTACCCCGCCGCGCGCGTGCTGATCCTTTCGGCCAGCGGCGAGCACCGCGACGTGCTCGATGCCGTCAAGGCGGGCGCGACCGGGTACATCCTGAAATCCGCGAGCCGCGCCGAGTTCCTCGACGCGGTGCGGCGGACGAGTGCGGGAGACGCAGTGTTCTCCCCCGGCCTCGCCGGGCTGGTGCTCGGCGAGTTCCGCCGCCTGGCCAGCGATCCCGCGCCCGGCACGCCCCGGCTCACCGAGCGCGAGGCCGAGGTCCTGCGGATGGTCGGCACCGGCATGTCGTACAAGCAGATCGCCGACCGGCTGGTGCTGTCCCACCGCACCGTGCAGAACCATGTCCAGAACACGCTGACCAAGCTGCATCTGCACAACCGGGTTGACCTGGTCAGGTACGCGATCGAGCACGGCCTGGACTCGGGCCCGGGGTAACCGGCGTATCCCGTGATTGGATGACGGAATGGCACGGACGCCAGACACGCCGAAGGACGACAAGACGGACTTACCCGGGCCGCCAGAGACCGCCGATGACTCCCACCGGCGAAAGCTGGCCGACCGGCTGGCGAAAAACACCGATGCCGGGACATCGCTTGTCGCGCTGAGGAAGCGCGCGGAGAACCTAGCGCCCGGGCACCCGTCTTCCCCGCGGAACGAGGACGGCTCGCGCCGCGCTCCCGAGAAGGCGCCGGCCGACTTCGAACTACCAGAGACCCGCCTCAGCGACGCCGACTACGCCACCCACGTCAAAGAAGTAGTCGAACGCCTGGACCAGGCCCGCGCCGACGGGCTCTCTACCCACCTGCTACACACCGTCAACCCTGACCACGACATCTGGTCAGATGAGCGGACAATCAAACACGACGAGATCATCATGGAGATCTATGCCGCTGCCGCAGATGTCCCGTGTGAACGGCAGGCTGTCATCGCTGGCGGGCTCGGCGGCGCTGGCAAGACGACGGTCCTGGACCAGCACGCTGGCATCGACCGCGCTAAGTACCTGACCATTAATCCGGATCAGTTCAAGGAGAAGCTAGCCGAGCGTGGCCTCCTTCCGCAGATCCCCGTGCTGTCGTCCATGGAAGCATCATCTCTGGCACATAAAGAGTCCTCTTACCTTGCCCGACGACTCGCACTGCGTGCGATCGCGGACGGTAAGAACATCATCTGGGATATCACCATGTCCTCAACTGAGACGACGGCAGGCCGGATCGGCGAAATGCGAGAAGCCGGCTATCGGCGGATCGACGCGATCTTCGTCGACATCCCGATCGAGACCAGCGTCGCCCGCGCCGAGACCCGACACAGGGATGGTCATGATCGCTATTTAGCCGGACAAGGGCTCGGCGGTCGCTACGTTCCCCCCGACATCATCCGTTCCCAGGCCGATCCCGAGTACGGGAGCATCAACCGCCGCGCTTTCGAGGAGCTCAAGGACCAACTCGATGAGTGGACCATGTACGACAACTCAGTGGACAAGCGCGATCCGATTCTCCTTGAACGAGGGGGTCGATGATCGGCCTGTCGACGACCGGACCAAGCGAACCGGCATGAAGGAGCCACGCAAATGAGCAGCGAGGTAAGCGAGCTACTCGACGCCATGCATAGCGGCGCCATGAGCCTTGATGAGGTGGCGCAGCGATTCAAGAGTCGCCGCTGGCCACGCCGAAGGCCGCATTCTCCAGCCACGTACCTGGAAATGGCGGCCGAGGAGCTACAAGATCCGGAGCCGTATCTGCCTGGATCGTTCGACGACGTGATAGCTGCCTACGACCAAGGGAAGATCTCGCGCGACCAACTTAGAGTCCTCAGCGACGCCGTAGCCGAGGCGCAGCGGGCTGAGGACGCTGGGGCGGAGTAGTGGGTCCTTGATCACGGACATCTTTGGTCGTGCTCGTTGAAAGATGTCCGTGATCATGGAATTGCCGGTGTGGGCGGGCGGACCTAGAGGGAGAAGCGGGTGCCGACGCTATTGGGGATGTAGGCATCGCCGAATCGGGCGGCCATCGCGTGGCCGGCTCGCCAGCCGGTGCAGTGCGCGGGCACGAGAACGCCGGGGTTCAGCGTGCCGAGGTCGTCGAGGACTCGCGGGATCAGCGGCTCGAAGATCGGGCCCTGGAGGTGGAAGCCGCCGATCACCGC
>JADGPC010000462.1 GCA_017882645.1 Streptosporangiales bacterium
AGTCCTAGGCAAACGGTGCCATGGGCGCCTCTATTCAGCCCGGCATCAGCCTCGGTTCAGGCCTGGTTCAGGCCCCGGTAAGCCGAGCAGGGTTGTTATCCACAGGCGGCTGGACGGCGATTCCGCAGGTCAAGACCGCTATCCGGGCCCTGTCGATCAGGACACCCACAGGTTGTCCCGCGGATATCCACAGCGACACCCCCTGCTCTCCCCACAACCCGCACAGCTGTATCCACAGGCCGCCGCTGACGCCGATCGACGTGCCGGTCCAGCGATCACGAGTCGGCGCGGTCCGGAATGTCGGACCCTGGTGGCAGGCTGCGGCCATGCGACCAGCTCTCAAGTCGGGCTTACTGCCCGTCTGGCGTGACCGGGACACCCTGCAGATCGGCATCGACCCGCGGCGGGCGATCGCCCTGGCCGGAATGGGTCAGGCCGTGTCCGTCATCGGCTTACTCGACGGCAGCCGCGACCGTGAGCAGGTCATTGCCGCCGCGTCGGGGCAGGGAATCCCGGTCGAGGCGACCGAGCGCGTGCTGACCCTGCTGGCGGCCGGCGGGGCGCTTGACGACTTCCCGGCGAGCACGTTACGGGCCATCCCGGCGCCGCTGCGGGCCAAGCTCGCTGCCGAGCTAGCCACGACATCGCTCGCCCACCGCGACGGCGACGGCGGTGCCCGGGCGCTGGCCAGGCGCAGGGCCGCGATCATCAGGATCGAGGGCGACCGGCGGATCGGACGGGCCGTGGCCAGGATCCTCAGTTCCTCCGGCGTCGGTCAGGTTCAGTTCGTCCGGGCCCAGACTGACTGTGCCGCCGCTGGGCCGCCGACGGCCGGAACCAAGGCACGCCGGGCGGAGCCCGGGGGCTCGGCGGGCCGGGCGGAGCCCGCGGGTTCGGCGGGCCGGGCGGAGCCCGCCCGGGTCAGTCGGCCTGCCTTCGTCAACCAGCCTGACCTGGTCATTCTCATCGGACGCCAGCCGGGTGAGCTGACCATGCAGCTAGTCAGGGACCGGGTTCCGCATCTGGCGGTCATGGCCGGCGAGGCGATCGGCATCGTCGGCCCGCTGGTCGTGCCGGGCCGGACGGCGTGCCTGCGCTGCCTGGACTACGTCCGGGCTGGCAATGATCCGGCCTGGCCGCTCATCCTGGCCCAGATCGGCCGCCGCAGGCCTGAGCCGCCGGCCTGCGACTCCGTCCTCGCCGCCATGGTGGCGGCGCAGGCGGCGGCACAGGCGATGACCGCGATCGAGCAGGCGCCGACCGCGAGTCCGGCCGCCAACGGGACCCTGGAGCTGGTCCTGCCCGACTGGCGCTGGCGACGCCGGACCTGGCCGCGCCATCCGGCCTGCCCGTGTGCCGCGCACACCGTCAGGTAACCGACAATGGAGATCATGAACGATCTGCCGCGCCGTGCCGTGACCAGGACGGTGAAGCTTGCCGCGCTGCCGGCCGGCCTCGCGGGGCGTACCGTGCTCGGCATCGGCAAGCGGGTCGGCGGCAGGCCTGCGGAGATCGTCGCCCAGGAGATCCAGCAGCGGACCGCCGAGCAGATCTTCCGTGTACTCGGGGAGCTTAAGGGCGGCGCGCTCAAGCTCGGGCAGGCGCTGTCCATCTTCGAGGCCGCGCTGCCGCCAGAGCTCGCCGGGCCTTACCGGGCGACGCTGACCAGGCTGCAGGACTCGGCGCCACCGCTCCCCGCCGCGACCGTGCACAAGGTACTGGCCGCGGATCTCGGTGCCGACTGGCGCGACCTGTTCGCCGAATTCGATGACCATCAGGCCGCGGCGGCGTCGATCGGCCAGGTGCACAAGGCCGTTTGGCACGACGGCCGCCAGGTGGCCGTCAAGATCCAGTACCCAGGCGCCGGCAAGGCGCTGGCCAGCGACTTTACCCAGATCAGCCGGGTAGGCAGGCTGTTCGGCGTGCTGATGCCCGGCCTCGAAGTCAGGCCCCTGCTCGACGAGCTGCGGGCCAGGGTCATCGAAGAGCTCGACTACCGGCTGGAAGCCGTCTCCCAGGACGCGTTCGCTGCGGCATTCGCCAACGATCCCGACATCTTCGTGCCGCGGACCGTGGCCGCGACCGACCACGTCCTGGTCAGCGAGTGGATGGACGGCACTCCGCTGGCCAGGATCATCGCCGACGGAACGCAGGACCAGCGGGACCGGGCTGGCCTGCTCCTCGTCCGGCTGCTGTTCTCCAGCCCCGCGAGGGCCGGGCTGCTGCACGCCGACCCGCATCCGGGAAACTTCCGGCTGCTGGACGACGGCCGGCTCGGCGTGCTCGATTTCGGCGCGGTGGACCGGCTGCCGGACGGGCTGCCGCCGCTATTCGGACGGCTGTTGTGGCTCGTGCATACCGACGGCGACATCGCCGACGCCGAGGCTGACCTGCGCGAGCACGGATTCCTGCGGCCGGATGTCAGCATCGACATGGAGGCGCTGCGGACCTTCCTGGCTCCGCTGGCCGACCCGTCCAGGCACGAGTCGTTCAAGTTCAGCCGCGAATGGATGCGCGGCGAGGCGGCCAGGGTCACCGACCTGCGCGGCGCCAGCGTGGCCAGGCAGCTCAACCTGCCGCCCTCGTACATCCTCATTCACCGGGTATCGACGGCCGGCATCGGCGTGCTGTGCCAGCTCGAGGCTCAGGGCGAGTTCCGCTCTGAGGTGCTCCGCTGGATGCCTGGCTACGGCCCCGACGACCTGTCCGGCGGGCTGCCAGTCGATGACGAAGGACCGGGTGCGCTCGGCCTCGCATCCCCCAGACCATGATCGTGGCGAGTTGCCGTGTTAGAGCACGGTCAATCCACCACGATCATGGTCGCTCCGCGCGGAGCAGGAGGCGAGGCCCGCCGTCAGGCGGCTACGTCGTTCTTACGTGGCCTGCCGCGCCCCCGCTTGCGGGGCACGATCTCGCCGCGGATGAACAGTTCGCCTCCCCACACACCCCACGGCTCCCTGCGCTCGACAGCGCCGGCCAGGCACGCGGGCCGGACCGGGCAGTCGCTGCACAGCGACTTGGCAAGCTCAACGTCGTCGGGTGACTCGGCGAAGAACAGGTCAGGGTCGCCGGCGCACGGAAGCTCGCGTCCCATCACCGTTCCGGTCAGGCCGGCCGGGTTCGCCACAATGGCGACCGACCCGGTCCTGCTGATCGCGGTCACCCGCACCAAATCCGCCTCGGCCGCCGCGCGGTCGTCAATGACCGCGGCGGTTCCTGGCAGGAACATTCGGTGTCATCCCCTCTCATCTGCTGGTCGCAGCGTCTTCGTCTGGACTGCTTCGTCTGGACTGACCAACGGTGGCCTCGCATGACTAAGGCCGCGGACCCGATGTTCGGGGTCCGCGGCCTTTGGGGATCATGGCCGGTCTGGTTTAGACCGGATCCCTTGCCGGATGCGGACCCAGAGCACCACCACCAGCGGCGGCGATACGGGTCGTGTGGGCGGTGTACTTCTGGCTGGTGCGCTGCTGCCGGGCAGAATTCGCCTGGCCAGCCGCGTGGGTGGCGCTCCCGAAGAAGACGGACTCCGGGCTCGCCTGCGGGCGCGGGCGGGCGCGGACCACGTCAGCGGCCGCTGTGCCGGCGGCCGCCATCTCGAGGAGACGCACACCAGGAACGGCCGCGCAGCCACCGAAGAGCGAGGCACCCGCGGCTGACCGCGTGCGCTCTGGCATAGCGGCTTCGGCCGGTGAGATAAGGCTCAGCATTCCGGGCACCTCCTTCTTCTTTGCAGCATCGCTTGACCGCCTGGCGTGAGTGAACTTACTCAGACCCTAAACATGGCACCTGCAGCCAGGCAACTCTTTTTCCAGGCCCAGTTGCAGACGTTACCGAAAGGCAACAGTCCAGCTCAGGACGCCGTGCGGATCAGGCCCTCCTGGACCACGGAGACCACGAGCTCTCCGCCGGACGTGAACAGCTCGCCGCGAGCCAGTCCCCTGGCCCCCGCGGCGACCGGTGATTCCTGCGTGTACAGCAGCCACTCGTCGGCCCGGAACGGGCGGTGGAACCACATCGCGTGGTCCAGGCTCGAGCCGACCGTCTTGCCGTCGGCCCAGGACAGCCCGTTGGCGAGCAGCACCGAGTCGAGCAGCGTCATGTCTGAGGCGTAGGTCAGGATGCACACGTGCAGCAGCGGGTCGTCGGGCAGTTCGCCGTCGGCGCGCACCCAGGCCATGCTGTGCGTCACCCGCAGCGATGGATCGCTGACCGCGTCGAACGACAGCGGCCCGAGGTGCCGGATGTCGATGGGATTGCTCGCCGAGTACTCCGCGGCGGCCTCCCCGAACAGCTCCTCCATCCGCTCGGCCGCCGACGGCACCGACTCAGGCGGCGGGACGTCGGGCATCGGGCGCTGGTGCAGGACGCCTTCCTCCGGGTGGTGGAAGGACGCGGACAGCGTGAAGATCGTCTTGCCGTGCTGCACGGCCGAAACCCGGCGGGTCGTGAACGACCGGCCGTCCCTGACCCGGTCCACCAGGTAGATCAGCGGAACGGCCGGGTCCCCTGGCCGGATGAAGTACGCGTGCAGCGAGTGCACCGGGCGGTCATCGGGAACGGTCCGGCCGGCCGCGACCAGCGCCTGGCCGGCCACCTGCCCGCCGAAGACCCGCTGGCGCCGCTCGTTCTCCGGGCTGCGGCCACGGAAGATGTCGAGCTCGATCTGCTCCAGGTCAAGCAGCTCCACCACGGCGTCCAGTGCTTTGCTCATCGCCGCCGCGCCTCCCTCATGTCGCGCCCCCTCAGCCCGTGTCCGCACGGACGCTTACTGCGGCACCGTACCGGTCCGGCGGGACAGCTTCGACGTCAGGGACCGCGGCGCCGCAGGACCGCGCAGCTCGTCGAGGAACCTCGACGGCTTCCTGGTCTGCCTGCCGCCCGGCGCCCTGGCCAGCGACCAGGACAGAAACAGCCGCTGCCTGGCCCTGGTGATCCCGACGTAGAGCAGCCGCCGCTCCTCCTCGATCGCCTCGGCCGACTGCGCGTAGACGATCGGCACCGCGCCGTCGGTCAGGCACGGCAAGAAGACCACGTCCCACTCCAGGCCCTTGGCGGCATGCAGGGAGGCGAGCGTGACTCCGCCCGGGTCAGGCGAGTGGCCGAGCGCGCTGCGCAGCTCGAGCTCGGCCGCGAGGTCGGCCAGCGACGCCTGCGGCGCGGCGGCGAAGAAGTCAGCCGTCAGCTGAGCCAGCGTGTCGAGGGACTCCCAGCGCTCCCGCGCCTTGCCCCGACCGCCAGGAGGCTGGCTGGTCAGCCCGAGGCCGGTCAGCACCGGCCGGACCGCGGCCGCGGGATTCTCGTCGGCCGAGACGGATCTGGCCGCCACCCGCAGCAGGTTCACCGCCTGCCTGACCTCAGTCCGGTCGAAGAACCGCTCAGCGCCGCGCAGCTGGAACGGGACTCCCGCCGATGCCAGCGCTTCCTCGTACCGGCTGGTCATCGCGTTGGTCCTGACCAGCACGGCCAGCTCCCTGGCGGGCGTCCCCGCGCTGACCAGCTCCGCGGCCTGGCGCGCCACCTCAGCCGCCTCGGCCTGCTCGTCGGCGTGCTCGGTCAGCTTCGGCGCCGGGCCACCGGGCCGCTGCGCGACCAGCGCCTGCCCCGGCGCCGCGAAGAGCCGGTTGGCCAGCGCCACCACCTGCGGCGTCGAGCGGTAGTTGCGGACCAGGCGGATCACCGTCGCGCCGGGATACTGCAGCGTGAACCTGGTCAGGTACGCAGGCGTGGCACCGGTAAACGAGTAGATCGTCTGCCGCGGGTCACCGACCACGCACACGTCGTCGCGATCGCCGGCCCACTGGTCCAGCAGCAGCTTCTGCAGCGGGTTGACGTCCTGGTACTCGTCGACGACGAAATACCGGTAGCGGTCCCTGACAGCGGCGGCGGCGGCCGGATGCGCGGCCAGGATAGCCGCGGTGAGCTCGAGTACGGACTCGAAGTCGACCACGTTCCGCTGGCTGCGCAGGTCCTCGTAGCCCGCGTAGAGCGCGGCCAGGGTGGCCGCCGCCAGCGGCCCGGCCCGGCCCGCCTTCTCGCAGGCCAGCCGATAGTCCTCGGGCCGCACCTGGGTCACCTTGGCCCACTCGATCTCGGCGGCGGCGTCACGCAGCTCGGCCAGCTGCAGCCGCATCGGCAGCCGCCGCGCCGCCTCGGCCAGCAGGCCGACCTTCGAGTCAAGCACGGCTGGTGCCGGGCCGCCGACCGTCGATGGCCAGAAATGGGTGAGCTGGCGCAGCGCCGCCGAGTGGAAGGTCCTGGCCTGAACCTGCTCCAGGCCGGC
>JADGPC010000463.1 GCA_017882645.1 Streptosporangiales bacterium
CCAGCCGCGGCAGCAGCCAGCTGATTCCCCATTCGGCGATCAGACCGCGCTGGGCAAACGCCGTCATGAGGACGGCATCCTGCGCCATGAACCGCAGATCGCAGGCCAGCACGATGGGCACGCCCATTCCCGCGACCGGCCCGTTGATGGCCGCGATCACCGGCTTGGGCACCGACATCAGGTACGTGTACGCCCCGGCATGCAGGTCCTCGCCGAACGACGGGTCGCCAGGATCCGACGCCAGTTCCTCGGCGAGCGGATCAGCGCGGTAGTCGCCCGCGCTGACGGCCGGGAGCCGGTTCATGTCCGCGCCCGAGCAGAATCCGCGCCCGGCCCCCGTTATCACGATCCCGACCACGCGGGGGTCGTGTTCCGCCTGCGCGACAGCGTGCCGCACCTCGAAGCCCATCCGGTCCGTCCAGGCATTAAGCACCGCAGGCCGGTTGAGCGTGATGGTCGCAACCGGGTCATCGACCTCGTAGCGGATCTCCTCGTAGCTAGCCACGGTGCCTCCTTTTTCGGCCGATCGTAGCGCTAGGCTGTAACCGGAGGTTCTACTCCAGTTAGAGTTCCGCGGAGACAGGAAAGCAAGCCGGGGGGAATGCCGTATGCATGCCATCGCGATCACAGACTTCGGGGTCGATCCGGCCCTCATCGAGGTACCCGACCCGACGCCAGGACCAGGGGAGGTACTGGTCCGGGTCCAGGCGTCCTCAGTCAACGGCTTCGACGTCATGGTCGCCGCCGGGCGGCTGAAGGGAATGATGGAGTACCAGTTCCCTGTGCTGCTCGGCAAGGACTTCGCCGGGACCGTCGTGTCGGCCGGGGACGGGACCGCCGGGGACGGGACCGCCGGGGACGCCGGGTTCACCCCCGGAGACGAGGTCTTCGGCGTGGTGATGAAGCCGGTTCTGCATGACGGCGGCATGGCCGGCTACGTCACCGTCAGCTCCGGCTTCGGCCTGGCCAGGATCCCGTCCGGGCTGCCGCACAGCGTGGCGGGAGCGCTGGGGCTCGCGGGAACCGCTGCCAGCGACACTGTTGCTGCGCTGACGCCCGCTGCCGGGGAGAGCGTGCTGGTCGCGGGCGCGACCGGCGGTGTCGGAGCACTTGCGGTCCAGCTGCTCGCGGCCCGCGGCGCGCAGGTGATCGCCACCGCCAGGCCAGGCCAGGAAGCCGGCTTCGTCCGCGACCTCGGCGCCACGCACACCGTCGACTACAGCGGCGATCTGGCCGGCCAGGTGCGCGCGATAGCACCCGATGGAGTGCACGCCGTGCTGCATTTCGCAGGCGACCCCGCGCTGCTGGCGAGCCTGCTGGTCAGCGGCGGCAAGCTCGGCTCGACTCTCGGCGCCACCAGCGAGGCGGCCGGGCGCACTGACGTGAAGGTCACGGCGGTCATGGCCAGCCCCACCCAGGAGACACTCGACCGGCTCGCCAACGACGTGGCGTCCGGGCGGCTGCGCGTCCCGATCACCCGCACCTACCAGCTAGCGGACGCGCCCGCGGCCTTCGCGGACTTCACCGCTGGCGCCATCGGCAAGCTCGCGATCGCCGTCGGCTGAACCGCATGGAGCTGGCACCCTGCTCGGAATTGACCGCTTCCTAGGCCAGATCGACCTCGGCGGACTGCCACCCAGCCTGGTCAGCGAGTCCATGGAGCTGTTCGCCACCGAGATCGCACCGGTGATCAGAGCGCAGGCCGGCTAGCCGGGGGCGCCGGGCGCAGCCGGTACAGGTCCTCGCCGGCGTCGGGCACGACCAGCGTGCCCGGATCGGCGGCCCACCGAGCGGGATCGACCTCCGCCGGGTCCAGGTAGTCCAGGTTCACCGCCCTGGTCAGGTCCTCGCCGATGCCGGTGGCCAGGGTGACGGTCACCCGGTTGCGCTCGCCGCTGGTCTCGTCGTAGGTGCCGGCGCCACGCAGGTGGGTGGAATGGGCGAGGTCGCTCCAGTGCAGATGGCTGAAGCGGTCCCACTGCCGGACGAAGTAGTCACGGCAGTGGTACCCGATCTGCTCGATCGCCGGATGAGTGACCGCTATCTGGCGGATATGCGGTGCGTACAGCACGACCTGGCCGCCGTCAGCCACGATGGGCTCTACCTTGTAGAAGCCCTTCGCGCCGGTCCACATGTCGTCGTACCTGGCCGGGATCAGCGACAGGACCCTGGGTACCGGGGCGTCTAGGTAGCGGATGTGGGCCCGCGCCGACACCTGCGCGGCGGCGGCCCACGCCGCCTGCGGATCGCCGAACGCTACAGCATGCAGGTCCTGCGCACGCGACTTCGTGACCAGGCAAAACGCGAGCCGCTCGCCCGGCACCATGGACGCGGCCTCGTCGATGAGCGCACGGACCGGAGTGATGCCCAGCGTCCCGATGATCTCGGCGCTCGTGATCAGCGCTCCCAGCCAGTGCGACAGGTCGATGAGGTCCCGCCCGCCGACACCGGGGAACAGGTACTTGTTGCCGCCGGAGAACCCGGCGACCTCGTGCGGGAACACCGGGCCGACGATGATCGTGACATCGTGCTCGACCACCGCGCGGTTGATCAGGACCGGCACCGCGGCGTGCAGCAGGCCGCCGGAAAGCTCGGCGATCCGCCCCGCGCTGATCGTTCCGACGTCGGCGAAGGCGGACCTGTCCCACCACGCGTGGTTGAGCACGGCCGGGTAACGCTCCGCCAGCGCGCCCGGCTCACAGCCAAGGTGCGCGGCAAGCGCCTCCTCGCTCATCGCGGCGTGAGTGCCGAGCGCGACCAGCACGGTGAGGCGGCTGACCCGGCCGTGCAGCGCCTGACGGATCGCCGGCAGCAGCACGGGCAGCGGGCAGCTGCGGGTACCGTCAGGTATCAGGACGCAGACGCTGCGGCCGTCCAGCGGTGCGGATCTGAGCTGGTCGCGGACGAACGCCTGGATGTCGCCAGTACTGAGGACCTCGCTCGGACCGCCGATCAGCGCGGCGCGCGGGGCCGCCGGGCCAGCCGTCTCCGCCATCTCGCACCCCATGTGTCGCCCGGCTGACGCTGTCGCCCGGCTGGCCTCGTGTCGCCCGGCTGACGCTGTCGGCCGCCGAGGGTTGCCTTCCCCCGCCAGTTAGGAAACTCTACGCTCATGAGCGCGGTGTTCAGGCGGTGAGCTCGCGGCTGTCCAGGGCCGGCCGGACGGGCCGCGCCGCCCCGCCGGTGCGCATCGTCCACCTGGGGCTCGGCAGCTTCTTCCGGGCTCACCCCTGCTGGTACACCGAGCACGCCACGGACGCGGCGGGCTGGGGGATCGCGGCCTTCACCGGGCGCGGTAACCGCGCGCTGGTCAAGGCGCTGAACCAGCAGGACGGCCTGTACACCCTGATCTCGCGTGGCCGCGACGCCGATGCGTTCGAGGTGCTGAGCTGCCTGGTGCGGGCGCACGCGGCCGCTGATCAGCACGCGTGGCTGCGGTACTTCGAGGCTCCCGACCTGGCCGCGGTCACGATCACGGTGACCGAGGCCGGTTACTTCCGCGGCCACGGCAGCAGCCTCGACCTTGGCCGCCCCGAGGTGCAGGCCGATATCCGCGCGCTGCGCCGCGACCCGGCGGCGCTGGTGCGGACGGCGCCGGCCCGGCTCGTGGCTGGGCTCGCGGCCAGGCGGCGCGCGGGCGCCGGGCCGCTCGCGCTCGTTCCGTGCGACAACATTCCTGGCAACGGCGCGCTCGCCGAGCGCGTCCTCGCGGACCTGGCCGACCTGGTCGACCCGGAGCTGAGGGACTGGATGAAGGACTCGGTGTCGGTCGCGACGACCGTAGTCGACCGGATAACGCCGCGCCCCGCGCCAGCGGACGCCCGTACCGTGCTCGAGTCGACCGGCCGGGACGACCGCTGCCCCGTTGTCACCGAGCCGTTCAGCGAGTGGGTGCTCAGCGGCACGTTCCCGGCCGGCCGACCGCGCTGGGAGGACGCTGGCGCGCTGGTCACTGACGACGCGGCACCGTACGAGCACAGAAAGATCTGGCTGCTGAACGGAGCCCACTCGCTGCTCGCCTACGCGGGCTCGATCCGTGGCCACGCGACGGTCGCTCACGCCGCGGCGGACGAGACCTGCCGGGCCTGGCTCGAGGAGTGGTGGGACGTCGCTTCCGCCCATCTGGGCCAGCCGGCCGCCGACATCAGCTCCTATCGTGCCGCGCTGGTCGAGCGTTTCGGCAACGTCAGGATCGCGGACCGGCTCGACCGGATCGCCGCCGATGGCTCGCAGAAGCTGCCGATCCGGATCCTGCCTGCCGTGCGGGCCGAGCGAGCGGCCGGCCGGCTGCCAGCTGCCGGGAC
>JADGPC010000464.1 GCA_017882645.1 Streptosporangiales bacterium
CCAGGATCGCGCTGGTGGCGCTGGCCACGGTCGCGTTCGAGTACAGCTTCTACGGGCTGAGCGCGCTGAAACCGCTGTTCGCGGCGTCGAAGCTGGTCACGCTGCCGTCGCCGTGGTGGTTCGTGCATGAGATCGGTGATGTGTTCTCCATCGGCGTTACGGCGACGCTGATCGGCGTGCTGTGGCCGATCGCAATGATCGTGGTCGCCGGGCTCATCTACCGGCGCATCTCGTCGGACCAGCCGCGCGAGGTGGTCGCGCCGTTCGCGCTGACGTTCGCCTGGATCGTCGTCGCGCCCTGGGTGTTCGCCTGGTACACCGCGATCGCCTGGGTGGCGCTGACCCAGGTCCCGCGGAACCGGATGACCCGGTGGCTGACGATCGTCACGGTCCTGCTCGCGCTCTGGCATTCCAGCGGCGGTCAGATCGCGCCGGGCCAATGACACCGGGTCAGTGACGATGATCGGGAAGGGCCAGGCGGAACCCGCAGCCGCGGACCGCGCGGCCAGCCGGGCTGATGAGCAGCCCCAGGCTGGCCGGCCGGTCCGCTCGCGAGCGGCACTCTCGCTCCTGCGCCGGCACTGGCTCGCCGCCGTGCTGCTGGCCGCCGGCCTGGTACTGCGGGTGCTGGTCCAGTTCGCCTACCGCCCGGCGCTCTTCTATATCGACACCGCGCGGTACGTCTCGAACAACCCGCCGGGCATGGATCCGCTGGGCTACGGGGGAGTGCTCAGGGCGATCTCGCCGGCCGGCGGGCTGGCCACGGTCGCGGCGGTGCAGCATCTGCTCGGACTGGCCATGGCGGTGATCATCTACCTGCTCCTGCTGCGCCGCGGCGTCGTGCGCTGGCTCGCCGCGCTGGCCATCGCACCGGTCCTGCTCGACGCCTATCAGCTGCAGATCGAGCAGACGATCATGCCGGACACGGTGTTCGAGGCCATGATGGTGACCGGCCTGGCGCTCTTGCTCTGGCGACCGGTGATCTCCTGGCGGCGGATCGTGGCCGCCGGCCTGGTGCTGGGCGCCTCGGCCACCGTCGCCCAGGTAGGCGAGGCGCTGCTGACACCCGCGGTGATCTTCGTACTGGCGGCGGGCGGCGGCTGGCGGCCGGCTATCGGCCGGGCGGCCGCCCTGTGCGCGGCGTTCGCCGTGCCGATCCTGGCCTACTCCGCGGGCTCGGACCTGATCACCGGGTCTTTCTTCCTGTCGCACACCGGCGTTACCTCCTTCTACGGGCGGGCGGCGGCGGCCGCCGATTGCGCCACCATCCGGCTGCCGGCCGCCGAGCGCGGGATGTGCCCGACGAAGGCGCAGCAGGCACGGGGACCTGACTGGCTCGAGTACGGCCAGGGCTCGCCGATCCGGCCGTATTACAACAGCACGACCGTTAGCCGCGCCCAGACTGACAGCGAGATCTCGGACTTCAACCACGCGGTGCTGGCCCAGCAGCCTGGGCGGCTGCTGGCCGCCTACGGGCATGACGCGGCGAAGCTGTTCGCGCTGACCAGGACGGGCAGCCCTGGCGACACGCCCATCTCGCGCTGGCAGTTCCAGCGGGTATTTCCCTACTACCCGCCGTGGTCGTCGCGCCAGGTGGTCGCCGCCGAGATCAGCGGGCTCGGCGGCGGCGGCCAGCCCGCCGCCTGGCGGCCGGTCGCCGGTTTCCTGCGCGCCTACCAGCTGGGCGGCGGCTACACTTCTGGCCCGCTGTTCGCGCTCGCGGCGCTGGCCGGGCTGGCCGGCTCCGCGCTCGCGGCCCGCCGGAAGGCGGACCAGAGCCTGCGGCGGGCCGCGCTTGGCTGCCTGCTGTTCTTCGCGGCGGGCGTGTTCGTCCTCGGAGTCTCTGACCTGTTCGAGTTCTCCTGGCGGTACCAGCTCCCCGCGCTGGTAACCCTCGTCCCGGCCGGCGCGCTCGGGATCAGCGTCGTCATCGGCTCGCTCACGGCCAGACACCGTTCCAGCTGAAGGAGAGATCATGGGAACGAGCCAGCGCATCAGTTACGTGGCGCCCGAGGCGATGGATGCGCAGATGCGGGCGGAACTGGAGCGCTGCCAGCGCGAGGGCACGCCCAGGCCGGAGAGTTCCGCCGTCCGTGCCCACGTTCCCGCCTGCTTCTGGGCGTTCGCGCAGTCCTGGGAAGCGATCTTCCGCAACGGTGTCTGCGATCACGCGATCAAGGAACTGTGCCGGGTCTACGTGTCCCGCAGCGTGAAGTGCGAGTACTGCGGCAACCAGCGGTCGGAGCAGGCCAGGACGCAGGGCCTGAGCGAGGGCCAGTACGACGACCTGCTCAACTTCGAGAAGTCCGGGCGGCTCAGCGACCGGGAGAAAGCAGCCCTGGCCTACGCGGAGGCGATCACCTGGCGGCTCGATACCGACGACGCCTTCTGGCAGCGGCTGAACGCGCACTTCGCCGAGCCTGAGCTGGTGGAGCTGGGCTGCTTCATCGCGCTGACGATGGGTCAGCAGAGCTGGCTGCGGCTGCTGAACATCGAGCACCACGAGGTGCTGCCAGGTACAGCCGCTTCGATGGCGCCCGGCTTCGGCACCGCGGAGCAGCTGGCCGCGTCGAAGGCCTCGGACGACTACTGGGCCCGCTGAGTCAGACCGCGGGCTGTTGCTGCGTGGCGCAGTGAATCCCGCCGCCTCCCTCGGCCAGGTTGTCGATCGTGAGCTGTACGACCTCCCGTCCCGGGTACAGGTTGGCGACCAGGGAGCGCGCTGTGTCGTCAGCGGACCGGTCGCCGAACTTCGGGACGAGCACGGCGCCGTTGCACACGTACCAGTTGACGTAGACATTGACGAAGAGGTTCGGATTCTCGTGCGCCGGGATCGTGGCCGACTCACGGGAGATCCGGCATCTCAGCAACCTTCCCGTGGCGTCTGATGACTCCCTCAGGATCCTGAGCGCCTGCCGCTCCGACCTGGCCCAGACGTTGGCGGCATGCGGGTCGGCGGGCTGGTCGACGACCACGCCGGCCGGACCGGCGAAGCGGGCCAGGCTGTCGATGTGATCGTCGGTGATGTCGTGGCCTTTGAGGCCGGGCACCCAGATCACCTTCCGGGCGCCGAGGTAGCCGGAGATGTCGGCGGTCAGCCGTGCTTTTGACTGCCCAGGGTTCCGGTTCGGATTGATGATCGAGCTCTCGGTCGCCATGACCGTGCCGTGGCCGTCAGCCTCGAGCGCACCGCCTTCCGCGACGAAAGGGGCTCGAAACCGCCGCACCCCCAGCAGGGCGAGCACCTCGCTGGCGATCCTCGAGTCATTGCGGTGCGCCTGCTTATCCCCCCACCCGTTGAAATTCAGGTCCAGGCCTGCCAGCCCGCCCCGGCCGTCGACGAGGAAGACCGGCCCCATGTCTCGCATCCACAGGTCGTCGTTCACTAGGCGGACGATTTGCACTCCCCGGCCGCAGGCGAGGGCCGCCTCGCGAGCCTGGGACGGGCGCGCGACCATGGCCACCGGCTCGAAGCGCGCTATGGCCCGCGCGATGGACGCGACATCGCGCCGGACCCCGGGCAGCATGCGGCCCCAGATGTCGCCGCGTGCTGGCCACGCCATCCAGGTGCGGCGGTGCGGGACGTGGTCGGCGGGCACGAACCACCCCTGGCTCCTGGGTGTGCCCGCTCCGATCCGCTCCGGGCCAGCGCCGTCTGCGTGGTCTCCGGCCGGCCGCCCGGCGCTGCTGCAGGCTCCTATCGCGCCGCCTGATGCCGCCGCGACGCAGCAGGCGAGCGCGGCCCTGCGCGAGAGTGTCCGGTCGATTCATCGATTCTCGCAGAGAGCCTGCTCGCCAGTCCGCGTGCGTGTCGATCGCGGCGCATCCCGTTCGTCGTATCTGTTGTGTGCCATGATGCCGCCGTCGAACCAGACGGCCGGCATTCACCATCAGCAGTGCGGTAAAGGGGGAGTTGGCGTGAAGTCCGAGGAAGTATGGAAGAACGTTCATTCGGAGCGGGCCGCGATGGCCGACACCTGGGCTGGCCTGTCGGCCGAGCAGTGGGCCGCTGCCTCCTGGTGCGACGGCTGGTCGGTCCGGGACACCGCCGGGCACGTCCTCGCGTCGGCTGAGCAGACGCCGCCGAACTTCTTCAAGGAACTGGCCGGCGCCGGCTTCAAGTTCAACGTCTTCGCCGACCGTGGCGCGAAGCGGCTGGCCGCGCTCGGCCCGGACGAATTGGTCAGGCGGCTGCAGGCCAGGACCACGACGACGAACCACCCGCCCGGTCCGACGGTCACCTGGCTGGGCGAGATCGTCGTCCATGGCGAGGACATCCGCCGGCCGCTCGGCCTGAAGCGCCAGGTACCCGAAGACGCGCTGGTAGCGGTCGCGGACTTCTACAAGAACTCGAACCTGCTGATCGGATCGAAGGGGCGGATCGCCGGGCTGCGGCTGCGCGCTACCGATGCCGAGTGGGCACACGGCGACGGTCCTGAGATCACCGGCCCGCTGAGCTCGCTGATCCTGGCCATGACGGGACGTAAGCAGGCCGACGCCGACCTTACCGGCGACGGCGTGGCATCCCTCGCCAGCCGGGCCTGAGCACGCTGACCGGCCTTCAGTCCAGCTCCGGCACGGCCATCTCGCCCAGCAGCGACCAGTCGTCCTGCGGGACGGTCACGCTGACGATCCTGGGGGTAGCGGTCAGGTGCGGCGGCAGCGCCGTCCGCGCGCTCGCGAAGTGTTCCGACTGGACGTGCGCGGCCCCGGCCGCGTCGTCACGGAACGCCTCGACCAGGACGTACTCCGCAGGGTCGTCGACGCTTCTTGACCACTCGAACCACAGGCACCCAGGCTCAGCGCGGGTCGCCTCGGTGAACGGGCCGGCGATCTGCGGCCACCGGTCGGTGTACTCGGGCCGGACCCGGAACTTGGCGGTGATGAAGATCATGAGGCTCCCCCGTCTGCGGGCGGCTCGTCTGCCGTCGGTGAACCATCGTCCCGCACACCCGCCGGCCGCGCGACCCGGCCCGCAGGCCCATAGCTGTGCCACCTGGGCGGAGCGGCTCGTCGTCGACGTACCGCCATATTCCGGCGCGCCGATAGGGACAGATGGCACC